>NZ_JAPVYF010000004.1:0-122541 GCF_041431705.1 Streptococcus sp. 27098_8_74 | reverse complement strand
TCAGAAGAATTTGTAACGATGAGATAAAAAGGTGAAGTCTGTCTAGCCAAATAGATAGACTTTTCTTTGTGTTCAAATAACAACCTATATTTTGTGTGTAACTGTATATTGTCTCAATAAAAAAGGCCTTCAGGCCTTTCTTTCGTTAATTAAGTAGTTTCTTACTTCTGAGATAAAATAAAGAGATCCAGTGACAACAAATAGGTCATCAGAATTTGCTGATTCAGCTTGTGCTAGCCAGTCTCTATAGTCGGCTACACGTTTGAAGTCTTTGGGGTAGTCATCCAAGGGCAGTGCTTCAAAAAAGTCAAAGCTGGTTACCGTAATATCGTAATCTTTCAGTTCTTCTAGTAAGTCTGCCAATGGCTTTCGTCTAAGTCCTGCAAAGAGGATGTGGACCCTACGATTAGCGAAGTTATCTTTTAGTACCTGCTTTAAGCTGACAATTCCTTGAGGGTTATGAGCACCATCTAGATAAATGTTATTTCCTATCCACTCACTACGACCAGGCCAGTGTGTGTCACAAATACCATCTTGAATGCTCTTATTAGTAATCTTAGGAAATGTTGGAGTCAAGAGATGGGCAGCAGTGACAGCTAACCCAGCATTGTTTTCTTGATGTCGTCCTAGCATTGGTAGCTTAAGATCTGGACTTTCCCAATGGTCATAAGAAACTTGGATCGTTTGATTGTCTTGCGGAAGCAGCTGAATTTCTCTATCAATGACGGCTAAAGGAGCTTGTAGGTCATGTGATTTTTGGTTGAAAAAATGTTCAACTTCTGTAGAGACACGACCAAGTAAGATAGGTGTGTTTTCTCGCATGACGCCTGCTTTATGATTGGCAATGTCCAAAAGGCTATCGCCCAAGGTCTCAGTGTGATCAAATCCAATCGAAGTACAGATGACAAGCTCTGGCGAAAGGACATTGGTCGAATCAAGGCGTCCACCAATACCTGCTTCAATGATAGCCATATCAACCTGTTTAAGGTCGAAGTAGAGGAACATGAGTAAGGTGACCAACTCGAATTCCGTTGGTCGGTCAAAAGCAGTGTGCTCTTCTAAATCATCGAGAAGAACCTGAGCTTTCGCAACAAGGCTAATCAAATCCTTATCAGGAATTTCTGTGCCGTTAATACTAATACGTTCGTTGAAACGAGTAATATAAGGGGAGGTGAAGGTCCCGACCTGATAACCTGACTTTGTTAGGATATTTTGTAGGTAGCTTGTTGTTGATCCCTTACCGTTGGTCCCGACAATATGCACCGTTGGAAAGTGAGTCTGAGGATTTCCGGCTTGTTTCAAGAGCCAACGCATACGTTCGAGTTGAGGGCGACGGCCATTGCCCTTGAAAGAATGGATAAAATTTAGAGTTTCTGTATAGTTCATAGGATTATAGAAAAAAGGCAGGGTTTCCTAGCCTTTTACATGTCTTAGTTAGAAGCGGCGTCACCAGTTGTTGCACCACCAGTAGTCGCATTGCCAGATGTTGTGTCTGCAGTAGCTGCTGATGAAGAAGTAGTTGTATTGCCACCCGTTGTTGTGTCTGCAGATGACGAATAGGTGTTAGTTCCTGCTTGGCTACTTGTTTCTGTTTCTGAATCAGTCGCATTGCCATAACTAGATGAAGCAGCGCTGGATTCTTGAGTCTTATTATTGCCTTCTTTGATGACTACAGTTGATTGATTGGCTGATGAATCAGAAGTGTCCTTATTTTTAGAGGCTGTGAAATTCATGATGGTGATTGAAGCCACGATGATTGACAAAATTGTCCCGACGGCAGTAAGGACTTTTTGGAAGGCAGTGAAGCCTTTTGTAACGTGTTCAGTCACCTTTGGGGCAGATTTTTTTTCTTCTTTTGATGAATGATTACGGCGTGAGTAATTTTCAGACATGATGCTCTCCTTAAAAATATTTCGTACTTTCTATTATATGATTTTCTCGCAAAAATTGCTAAAAAAATTATGCTATAATAAATAGTAAATAAAAATCGAGGAAAAATCATGATTTATTTTGATAATTCAGCCACTACGGTGCCTTATCCAGAGGCACTTAGAACCTATCAAGAAGTGGCTACTAAAATTTTTGGGAACCCATCCAGCCTGCACCAATTAGGAACATCTGCGACACGTATTTTGGAGGCTTCTCGTAAGCAAGTTGCGGACCTCATTGGAAAATCAGCCGATGAGATTTTCTTTACGTCTGGAGGAACCGAAGGCGACAACTGGGTCATCAAAGGTGTAGCTTTCGAAAAAGAGCCTTACGGCAAACACATCATTGTTTCTGATATTGAGCACCCTGCGGTAAAAGAGTCTGCCAAATGGCTTTCAGAGCATGGTTTCGAAGTGTCCTATGCACCAGTTAATGAGCAAGGATTTGTGGATGTTGAAGCTCTTGCTAGATTATTACGCTCCGACACGATCTTGGTTTCGGTTATGGCCGTTAATAACGAAATCGGATCAATCCAACCTATTCAATCTATCTCGGATATATTGGCTGATGAGCCGACGATATCTTTCCATGTGGATGCTGTTCAGGCTATTGGGAAGATTCCTGTATCAGCTTATTTAACAGACCGTGTTGACTTTGCAACTTTTTCTGGTCACAAGTTCCATGCTGTTCGAGGTGTCGGTTTTGTCTACAAAAAGGCAGGGAAAAAGATTACGCCGCTCTTAACAGGTGGTGGTCAAGAAAAAGACTTTCGTTCAACGACTGAGAATGTTGCTGGCATTGCGAGTATGGCTAAGGCCTTGCGCTTAGTTACTGACAAAGAGGCGTTTTCTCTTCCGAAAATTGCCAAGATGAAAAAAATTATCTTTGACGAATTGGCTAAGTATGAGGACATTACTATTTTCTCAGGTGAGGGTGAAGACTTTGCGCCCAATATTTTGACCTTTGGAATCAAGGGTGTTCGTGGTGAAGTTATTGTCCATGCTTTTGAAGAGCATCAAATCTATATTTCAACGACATCTGCATGTTCATCTAAGGCGGGAAAACCAGCAGGGACTCTCATTTCTATGGGTGTTCCGACTAAATTAGCTCAAACGGCTGTACGTATCAGTCTTGATGATGACAATGATATGGGACAGGTAGAACAGTTTCTCACGATTTTCAAGCAGGTCTACGCCAAGACACAAAAAGTGAGATAGCAAGATTTAAGCAATTAAACAATAAAACTAAATTCAAATGTAAAAGGAAAAGGAATGACACTAACATATTCAGAAATTATGGTTCGCTATGGTGAATTGTCTACCAAGGGCAAAAACCGTATGCGCTTTATCAATAAACTTAGAAATAACATCAAGGATGTTCTATCCATCTATCCAGATGTTAAAGTGACTTTTGACCGAGACCGTGGTCACATCTACCTCAACGGTACAGACTATGAGCCAGTAGCAGAGTCTTTGAAGCAAATTTTTGGTATTCAAGCCTTTAGTCCTGTTTACAAGTTTGAAAAAGATGTCGAGGTCTTGAAAAAGGCTGTTCAAGACATTATGACTGGGCTCTATCGTGACGGTCTTACCTTTAAAGTGACTGCTAAACGTAGTGACCATGATTTTGTTCTCGATAGTCGTGAGCTCAATCTTACTTTAGGAAATGCAGTTTTTGATGTATTGCCTGACATTAAGGCTCAGATGAAGGGCCCAGATGTCAACCTTAAGGTAGAAATTCGTGCCGAGGCGGCTTATATTTCTCACGAGGAAATCAAAGGAGCAGGTGGACTACCTGTAGGGACTGCCGGTAAAGGAATGCTCATGCTTTCAGGTGGGATTGATTCGCCAGTGGCAGGTTATCTTGCACTTAAACGTGGTGTGGATATTGAAGCTGTCCACTTTGCAAGCCCTCCTTATACCAGTCCTGGTGCACTGAAAAAGGCTCAAGATTTGACCCGTAAGTTGACCAAGTTTGGAGGTAATATCCAGTTCATCGAAGTACCATTTACTGAAATCCAAGAGGAAATCAAAGAAAAAGCGCCTGAGGCTTATTTGATGACCTTGACGCGTCGTTTTATGATGCGTATTACTGACCGCATTCGAGAAGAACGTCGAGGTCTTGTGATTATCAATGGTGAGAGTCTTGGTCAGGTTGCTAGTCAGACTATGGAGTCTATGCAGGCGATTAATGCTGTTACATGTACGCCAGTGATTCGTCCAGTTGTCACTATGGACAAGTTGGAAATCATTGATTTGGCACAAAGAATTGATACCTTTGACATTTCCATCCAACCTTTTGAGGATTGCTGTACTATCTTTGCACCTGACCGTCCAAAGACTAATCCAAAAATCAAAAACGTTGAACAATATGAACGTCGTATGGATGTTGAAGCCTTGGTTGAACGTGCGGTTGCGGGAATCATGGTGACTGAAATCACACCTATTGAAGAAGCGCAAGACGAAGTGGATACACTTATTGAAGACTTGCTCTAGTCTAGGAGGATATATACTAACATAGTAGTATTTAGGTGCTACTAGAGTTAGGTATGTCCAAAAAGAAATGTCGATGTTGAGCTTTTACCCAGAAAGGAAAATACATGACTGTTTATAACATCAATTTAGGAATCGGTTGGGCATCAAGTGGTGTTGAGTACGCCCAGGCCTATCGTTCTACAATTTTCAAAAACACAGGTATTAAGGCCAAATTTGTCTTTATGGATATGTTCCTGCAGGACAATCTTTCTGATTTGACCCGTAACATGGGGTTTGAAGATGAAGACGTCATCTGGCTATACAGCTATTTTACAGACCTGAAAATTGCTCCAACGACCTATACTGTCAAGGATTTGGAAAAGGAAATCCCTTATGACATCACGCGTCGTGAGATTAATGGCAAGGTGGTTAAGCTCTTTTGTGCCAAGGAAGATATTTTTTATGCAGCCTACTTGCGTAAAGAGGGTGAAGATATCGTTCACCGTGTGGAAAAAGTATCGCGTGGTTGCTTAATTCGTAAAGACTTTTACTCTTACACTAAGATGTTCACGGAGTACTACACCCCTGTAGATAACAAGGCTCACCTCTATCAACGTCGTTTCTTCAATGAGGATGGTAGTGTTGCTTATGATGAAATTGTTGATGGTAAGGATAGTGTCTTCCGTTTCCCAGATAAGATTTTGTCATCTAAACATGAATTTATCGCCTACTTCATGTCGCAACTTGGTCTAACTGATCAGGATATCGTTATCTTGGACCGTGCCACTGGTACGGGACAGGCTGTTTTCCGTAATACTAAACCTGCTAAGCTTGGAGTTGTTGTCCATGCAGAGCACTTTAGTGAAAATGCTGTGACAGACAAGACTATTCTTTGGAATAACTTCTATGAGTACCAATTCAGCAATGCAGATAAGGTTGATTTCTTCATCACAGCGACAGAGCGTCAACGTAGCATTATGCTAGATCAGTTCAACAAATACACACCATTTACACCTAATATCGTAACGATTCCTGTGGGAAGTTTGGATAAACTGAGAGAGCCTGAGGGAGAGCGTAAACCATTCTCAATCATCACAGCTTCACGTTTGGCCAATGAAAAACACGTAGATTGGTTGGCTAAGGCTGTTGTTAAGGCTAAAGAAAGTCTGCCACAAGTGAACTTTGATATCTTTGGTACAGGTGCTGAAGAAGCTAAGCTTAAGGCCATTATCGAGGAAAATCACGCTCAGGATTACATCCATCTTAAGGGTCACCAAGATTTAACAGAAGTCTACAAGGATTACGAACTTTACCTATCAGGTTCTAAGAGTGAAGGTTTTGGCTTGACACTTCTAGAAGCTGTTGGATCGGGCCTTGGTATGATTGGTTTTGATGTCCGTTATGGGAACCAAACTTTTATCAAGGATAATGAAAATGGTTACTTAATCCCTCGATTTGAAAAAGATGACGAGCTTGCTATTGTGGCTGCCTTGGCAGAGAAAATTGTAGCTTTCTTCAATCGTTCAGATTTAGATCATGTTCATCAAGTCTCTTATGATATGGCCAAAGGCTTTTTGACAGAGGAAATCGAGCAGAAGTGGCTTAACTTAGTAAAGGAGATGACTAATCATGATTAATTTATTTGAGAACTATAGTCAAGGTAGTTGGGATCTCCATTACTCGCTGATTGTCGCTGGCTATGTAAATACAACAGTTTGTCTTTCAGATGATGGCTTTCTGCCTAGTGATGTGACCTCACCTTACCTTTATTTCACTGGTTTTGACAAGGTTCAAGGTTCTGCACTTTACTTTAATCAGGTTCCTGTGCCTGATTACTGGGAAATTTTAGGAACAAATAGCAACGCGGAAATCTTCCGTTTTGATAAGAAACGTGGTCATATTCACTATGCGCATCCTGCTCATCAGCGTCTAGTTAAAGCTGTGGATTGGTATGATGAATCAGGTCGCCTGCGTGTGACTGATCGCTACAATAATAAGGGGTATCGTTTCTCACAAACAACTTACAATGTTAAGCAAGAAGCGACCATTACTAGTTATTTCACTCCAGACAACAAGGAAGTTATCGTCATTAACCATTTGACCAAAGACGTTATCTTGAATTGGAAAGACAAGGTCTACATTTTCAAAAACAAATCGGAGTTTGTAGTCTTTTATCTTAAAGAAGCTGGCTATGATTTGCGACGTATCCTTTATAACTCCTTGTCAACGCCTTTCTTGACAGCTATGAATCTTCCGAATTCTGGTCAAGATGTCCTCTTCTGGCAAGAGCCTATCACTGATTCAGTCCCTGGGAATATGCGCCTCCTTCTTGATAGCAATCACCGTCAAACTAAGATTGTAGTGCAAGAATACACGGCATATACGAATCTTCTAAAGTTGGTTAGTCCAGAGCAGGCTTCTCGCGTGGCCTTTCTCGGATTCATGTATCCATTTGCTCGTCAGAATAATTTCCAAAATCAAGCACTGATCTTGACCAACTCAGATCAGATTGAACACTTGGAAAACATTGTTAGTGAAGTGCCTACCATGCACTACCATATTGGTGCAATCACTGAAATGTCAAGTCGTTTGATGGATTTAGCTAAATATAGTAATGTTAGCCTTTATCCGAATATTACAACAGAACAGGTTAAGCGTCTCTATCAAGAGGCTGATTTCTATTTAGATATTAACCACCAAAATGAAATCCTGTCAGCGACACGTGCTGCCTTTGAAAATAACCTGCTTATCCTGGCTTTCACGAACACAAGCCATGGTCCAGATTATACTGCACCAAGCAATATTTTCTCAGCTATGAATGCTGGGCAATTTAAACAAACCCTTAAAGAAGCCTTGGGCAACCGTGACTTCCTTAGTCACTTGCTTGATCGTCAACGTGAGCATGCTCATGTGGCGACACCAGAAGATTATAAGAAGGTTATTGGTTAGGGAAATGACACTAGAGGTTCGTAACATTTATCCTCTGACACCAACATTCAAGAAGGTCGCTTCACTTTATGAAGCGGCTTTTCCTGTGGAGGAGAGGCTCCCACTCTGGCAATTGTCTTGGAACAGTTTGAAAAATGGACAATCTTTCTTGGCTTATTTTGATCAAGAAGTTTTTATTGGTTTTACCTATGCAATCTGTACTGATAACCTGGTCTACCTACTCTTTCTTGCGGTTGAGGAAAGTAAACAGTCGCAGGGTTACGGTAGTCAAATTTTGGCACAAGTTAGGGAAGAAGCAGGAGAACGACCGTGTGTGCTTACGATTGAACCTATGGATGAGGAGCAAGTCTCTAATCGGGCTCAACGTCTAAAACGTTTAGCATTTTATGAACGAAATGGCTATCAGGCATTGAATCACTTCTATTTTGAAGGAAGTGAACGCTATCAAATTTTGACAACGGATAAGAGCCTTTCCTTAGTTGGTCTGGAGCGGGCTCTAGCTAAGACTTTCCTAGGAAGATATGGAATAAGAGTTGATTAGGGTAATCGTTACTTTGATAAATTTCAATGAGCAGAATAAGAATAATCAAAATAACTTTTTCTCTTGTCATTAGCATGAAAAAATGATAGAATTGTAACGTTGACTAAATGCACGTCCTGTGCAACCGCACGACTACTGTTTACAAGTGGGTTCGCCCCCGCAGTACTAGGCGAGTCTTCACAGAGGGAAACCTCAGACACATTAAAAATTTTAATAGGAGGTGCATCATGAGCACATACGCAATCATCAAAACTGGTGGAAAACAAGTTAAAGTTGAAGTAGGTCAAGCGATCTACGTTGAAAAAATCAACGCTGAAGCTGGATCAGAAGTAACTTTTAACGAAGTTGTTCTTGTCGGTGGTGATAAAACTGTAGTAGGTACTCCAGTTGTTGAGGGAGCTACTGTTGTCGGAACTATCGAAAAACAAGGTAAACAAAAGAAAGTTGTTACTTTCAAATACAAACCTAAAAAAGGTAGCCACCGTAAACAAGGTCACCGTCAACCTTATACAAAAGTTGTTATCAACGCTATCAACGCGTAAGTTAGCGACTAATCACTAAGAAAGGACACAATCTTATGTTGAAAACTCTTGAAAACTTGCAACTTTTCGCCCACAAAAAAGGTGGGGGTTCTACTTCCAATGGTCGTGATTCACAAGCTAAACGTCTTGGTGCTAAAGCAGCTGATGGACAAACTGTATCAGGTGGATCAATCCTTTACCGTCAACGCGGTACACACATCTACCCAGGTGTAAACGTAGGCCGTGGTGGTGACGATACACTCTTCGCTAAAGTTGAAGGTGTTGTACGTTTCGAACGTAAAGGTCGCGACAAAAAACAAGTATCTGTATACCCAGTTGCTAAATAATTCAGCTAAAGTCTGCACTTTTGTGTAGGCTTTTCTTTATGAAAAAGGAGAATCATATGCCTTTAAATCAGTATCAACAAGAAGTGGGACCAAGTTTAAGGGATGTTAGTCCGGGTAAGATGCCTGATGTTGCACTATTAGAAGGCCGTTATTGCAGTGTCGAACATTTAACGGTGGCAGAACATTTTGATGATATTCTAGACTTTTACTTTACCAATCAGATTCTTTCTGATTGGACCTATATGTATGCGGACCCTTTTGAATCTGAAGAAGCTGTACGTCAGTGTTTGGAGGATTATGAGCAATCCCAGAATCCTTATTTCTTTGCCATCAGGGATAAGGCTTCAGATAAAGTTCTAGGAACCTTTTCACTCATGGCTATTACACCCAAAAATCGCAGTGTAGAGATGGGACGAGTGATTTTGGCTCCTGCTATGCAAAAAACTCGGGCAGCCACAGAAGCTCAATACCTGCTTATGAAATATGTTTTTGAAGTCCTCAACTATCGTCGTTATGAGTGGAAATGTGACAGTCTCAACCGCCCTTCTGCCAATGCAGCCATGCGTTTAGGGTTCACCTATGAGGGGCGTTTTCGTAACCATGCTATCTATAAGGGACGCAGCCGTGATACGGACTGGTTCTCGATTATTGACAGTGGGTGGCCAGTACTTAAGAAACGATTTGAGAATTGGCTAGCTCCTGAGAACTTTGATGAAAAGGGGCAGCAGAAACGTTCTTTGAGGGACTGTTAGCTGTCAATGTAAGGCTCTTTTCTGATGAAGGAGCCTTATTTTAGTGTTCTTAGACCTAAATCAAAGCTCCTACTTTTCTAGTGATTATTATTGCTGTCAAACTCGGTCTAAATACTCATTTTTCTGTCAATAATATTCCCATAATAAAGCATATTTATGCTATAATAAAGAGTAATTGTATCAAGGAGAATATGACTAATGGATTTAATTCGCGAAAAAGTATTTGTTAACCGTTACCACTATGATGTTCGTAACCATGAGTGGGAAAAAGAGAATGGTGTGCCTAAAACAAATGTTGAAGTAACTTTCCAGTTGCACAATAAAGATGAAGAAGCTAACAATACGTCTGTTGTAGCTGTTTTGCAATTTATGATTGTCCGAGATGAGTTTGTTATCTCAGGGATTGTTTCTCAAATGGACCATATTCAAAACCGTATCGTCAATGAACCAAAAGACTTCTCACAAGAAGAAGCAGAAGCCTTGGCTGCACCGCTCTTGGATACGCTTCAACGTTTGACTTATGAAGTAACTGAAATTGCCTTGGATCGCCCAGGTATCAACTTGGAGTTCTAAGATGTCTCTTGCAGTTATTACGGATTCATCGGTTAATCTCCCTGCTGAGATTCAGGGCCATGCTGATGTTTATGTTTTAGATATTCCAGTCATCATTGAGGGGCAGCCTTTTGTTGAAGGAAAAAACTTGGATGTCAATCAGTTTTATGAACAAATGGCAAACTCTGAGGAACTGCTCAAGACATCACAACCAAATCTAGCTGACTTGGATAACTTGCTTATGGAGTTGGAGGCGGAAGGTTATACCCATGTCATTGGGCTTTTCCTTTCTTCAGGAATCTCTGGTTTTTGGGCCAATAGTCAGTTTTTGATTGAGGACCATGCCAAGTTGAAGATTGCTTTTCCTGATACAAAAATCACAGCAGCTCCTATGGGAGCTATGGTGAGAAACGTTTTGCATTGGTCAGCCCAAGGAATGTCTTTTGAGAACATTTTGAAGAAGCTTGAGGAGCAAGTTGACCAAACGACGGCCTATATTCTTGTGGATGATCTTAATCATCTGGTTAAGGGTGGTCGTTTGTCGAATGGTTCGGCGATTTTAGGAAATCTTTTGTCCATCAAACCTATTTTGAATTTTAATGACGAAGGAAAAATCGTTGTTTTTGAAAAGGTGCGTACAGAGAAGAAAGCTGTGAAACGTTTGGTTGCCCTAGCTGAGGAAAATCGTGAAATGGAGCTTAGTATCCTTCACACTAATGCTCCTGAAAAAGCTGAGGAATTTAAAAGACAGCTAGAAGCACAGGGAATTAGCGTTTCAACAGTGGTATCCTTATGTGCCGTAATTGCGACACACTTGGGTGAAGGAGCACTAGTGTTAGGTCTAACACCTAAATTTACCAAATAAGTACTATCCATCTGGGATGGGGGCTTGTCTATGATTAAGATCAATAGAGAGGAAAAATGACATGTCTATTAAAGTTATTGTTGCTGGATTTAAAGGAAGAATGGGTTCAACTGCGGTTGAGATGGTCAAGGGAGATGACGAATTGACTTTGGCTGCCTTGCTTGACCCATTTGCGACAGAAAAAGAAGTGGACGGTATTCCTGTCTTCACAGATAAAGCGGATTTGGTTGGCTTTGATGCAGATGTCTGGGTGGATTTCACTATGCCTGCTGTTGCCTATGAAAATACTCGTTTTGCTTTGGAGAATGGTTTTGCACCAGTTGTGGGTACAACAGGATTTACTGAAGCACAAATTCAGGAATTAACAGACCTTTCTAAAGACAAGTCTATTGGTGGTTTGATTGCTCCTAACTTTGCTATTGGTGCTATCTTACTTATGAAGTTTGCGGCAGAAGCTAGCAAATATTTCCCAGATCTTGAAATCATTGAGCTTCACCATGACAAGAAAAAAGATGCGCCTTCAGGTACAGCAGTGAAAACGGCTGAACTTATTCGTGAGGTTCGCGAGACTAAACGTCAGGGAGCTGAGGATGAGGTGGAAACACTTGCTGGGGCACGTGGTGCGGAGTTTGATGGTTTCCGTATTCACAGTGTGCGTTTGCCAGGTCTTGTGGCTCACCAAGAGGTTATCTTTGGTGCCCAAGGAGAAGGATTGACCTTGCGTCACGACTCTTACGACCGCATTTCCTTTATGGGTGGTGTTAATCTTGGGATTAAAGAAGTTGTTAAACGTAATCAGCTTGTTTATGGTTTGGAACATTTGCTATGAGATTAAGTTATTTGCCTTCTGAATTTCAGAAGGCTTTACCAATATTAGAGAAAATTAAGGCTGCAGGGTTTGAGGCTTACTTTGTTGGTGGATCGGTCCGCGATGCCCTTCTCAACCGTCCCATTCACGATGTTGATATTGCTTCGTCTTCTTATCCTGAGGAGACTAAACAGATTTTTGAGCGTACGGTAGACATTGGTATTGAACATGGGACCGTTTTGGTCTTGGAAAATGGCGGTGAGTATGAGGTGACGACCTTCCGAACAGAGGACGTCTATGTGGATTACCGTCGTCCGTCTAGCGTGTCCTTTGTGCGTTCATTGGAAGAAGATCTTAAGCGTCGTGATTTTACAGTCAATGCTTTTGCTCTTAATGAAAATGCTGAGATTATTGATAAGTTCAATGGTCTTGCTGATTTGGACAACCGTGTCTTAAGGGCTGTTGGTAAGGCTGAGGAACGCTTTAACGAGGATGCTCTTCGTATCATGCGGGGACTACGTTTTGCAGCGAGCTTAGATTTCGATATTGAAGAAAAGACTTTTGAGGCTATGACCAGCCATGCTCCTCTTTTGGAAAAGATTTCGATTGAGCGAAGTTTCATCGAGTTCGATAAGTTGCTTTTGGCACCACATTGGAAAAAAGGAATCAAGGCACTTCTAGCAACTAAGGCTTATCAGTATCTTCCAGATTTTCAAGAGACAGCAGAGAAATGGCAG
The DNA here is from genome assembly GCF_041431705.1 of Streptococcus sp. 27098_8_74. Taxonomy (NCBI): domain Bacteria; kingdom Bacillati; phylum Bacillota; class Bacilli; order Lactobacillales; family Streptococcaceae; genus Streptococcus; species Streptococcus sp. 27098_8_74. The sequence continues at coordinate 110,066 of NZ_JAPVYF010000004.1, read as the reverse complement.
TCTTTTGTATCAGATTATGCTGATGACTTTAGATTTACAAGTTCTGAGCAAGCCTGGGCGGCAACTCTTCTGGCTCTCAAGCACGATAATCCACGTTCTTTTCTTAAAAAATGGAAGACATCTGTTAATTTCCAAAAGACAGTTCAGTCCCTGGTTGACATTTTCAATTTCCGTTTGGAGAGAGCTGTGACCAAGCAAGATGTTTATCAGTATGGTAAGGAACTCTTAGAGGAGGCTGAAACCTTGAGACGGGCTCAGGGCTTGGACGTCGATTATGAGCGTATTGCCGAGTTGGATGGCCAGTTGCTCATCCATGATAAGCACGAAATCGTTGTGAATGGTGGCACACTGATGAAGGAGCTGGGATTCAAACCTGGTCCAGACCTTGGCCGTGCACTTAAGGCTATCGAAAATGCTATCGTTGATGGTCAACTAGCTAATGCCGAGGAAGCCATCATGGCCTTTGTTCAAGCTATGAAATAAGTCTAGAGACGTGATAAAAAAGACACACCGCTACAGAGCATGCGTAGGATCCGTAGCGGTGTTATTTGTAAGAAGGAAGTAAGATGTCAGATTTTATTGTTGAAAAATTAACCAAGTCCGTTGGAGATAAGACGGTTTTTAAAGAGATTTCATTCATTATCCATGATTTGGATCGTATTGGGATTATTGGTGTCAATGGGACAGGTAAGACAACCTTGCTAGATGTTGTCTCTGAGCGTATTGGTTTTGATGGTGATGTGTCACCTTTCACCAAGGCTAATGGCTATAAGATTGCTTATTTGACTCAGGAGCCAGAATTTGATGATAGCAAGACGGTTCTTGAAACTGTCTTGTCATCAGACCTTCGTGAGATGGCTTTGATTCGAGAATATGAAACCCTTATGGCAGAATATTCTGAGGAGAATCAGGCTCGCTTGGAGAAGGTTATGGCAGAGATGGATAGTCTAGATGCTTGGTCCATTGAGAGCGAGGTTAAGACAGTCTTGTCTAAGTTGGGATTGTCAGACCTCTCGCAAAAGGTCGGGGACCTCTCAGGTGGTCTTCGTCGCCGTGTGCAGTTGGCTCAGGTTCTCTTGAATGATGCAGATCTCTTGCTCTTGGATGAGCCAACTAACCATTTGGATATTGATACTATTGCTTGGTTGACTAATTTTCTCAAGTCTTCTAAAAAAACGGTCCTCTTTATTACCCACGACCGTTATTTCTTGGACAATGTGGCCACACGTATCTTTGAGCTAGACCAGGCTAATCTGATTGAATACCAGGGAAATTATCAAGACTATGTGCGTCTAAAGGCTGAACAAGATGAACGAGATGCAGCGGCTCTTCACAAGAAAAAGCAACTCTATAAGCAGGAGTTGGCATGGATGCGAACGCAACCACAGGCACGCGCGACCAAGCAACAAGCTCGTATCAATCGTTTTAAGGAGCTTAAGGGTGAGGTTCACCAAACGGTTAATAATGACGATCTTGAAATTAACTTTGAGACTAGCCGTATTGGTAAGAAGGTGGTTAACTTTGAGCATGTCGATTTTGCTTATGAAGATGGCAAGCAAATTCTCAGTGATTTCAATCTTATCATGCAAAATCGTGATCGTATCGGTATTGTTGGGGATAATGGTGTCGGGAAATCGACCTTGCTCAATCTGATTAATGGCGACCTTGTGCCCACAGCTGGTGTCCTAGATATTGGTGAGACGGTACGTATTGGTTATTTCTCGCAGCAAATTAAGGACATGGATGAGAGCAAGCGTGTCATTAACTACTTGCAAGAAGTTGCAGATGAGGTTAAGACAACGGTTGGAACAACTAGTATCACAGAGCTCTTAGAGCAATTCCTTTTCCCTCGTTCTACCCATGGGACACAGATTGCTAAGCTCTCTGGTGGGGAAAAGAAACGTCTTTATCTACTTAAGATTCTGATTGAAAAGCCTAATGTTCTGCTCTTGGATGAGCCGACAAATGATTTAGACATTGCGACTTTGACGGTTTTGGAAAACTTCCTTAATGGTTTTGGCGGCCCTGTCGTTACCGTAAGTCACGACCGCTATTTCTTGGACAAGGTGGCTAACAAGATTCTAGCCTTTGAAGAGGGTGGTGTGCGAGAGTTCTTTGGTAACTACACTGACTACCTTGATGAAAAAGCCTTCTTCCAAGAGCAAGCAGCCCTCTTAGAGAAGGAAAAAGAGCAAGCTAGCGTTAAAGTTGAGAAAGTCAAAGAAGACAAAAAACGCATGAGCTACTTTGAAAAACAAGAGTGGGCGACCATCGAGGATGAGATTGCTGACCTTGAAGCTAAAATCGAAGAGATTGAAGCAGCCATGCTTGAAAATGCTAGCGATTATGGACAGTTAGCTACCCTTCAACGTGATTTGGATGCTGCTAACGAAACACTACTTGAAAAGTATGAACGCTATGAGTATTTGAGTGAGCTAGAAGGATAAGCTCTTTAGTAATCAAAGTGTGACAAAAGCCCTGCAAATGTGAATTGCAAGGCTTTTTTATGTTTATGTAGTGACTATTTTCTTCCTACCACAAGCGGAACGAAAAGGACAGGACAGAGACCCCCGCGAAGATAATTAAGGAAGCTACCAAGCGTCCAATAAGAAAGGCTGAGAAAAACGGAGCACTAAAGAGCAGGAGTCCAAAGACTAGACAAATCAAGGCGATTGATAGGGCAGGTTGACCTGAGAAGCCGAATTGACGTTGGCGATAAGCTTGAAAGCCTTGCGTAAATGCTGAGACAAGAAGCCACCAAGCGATAATGGTTACAGCTACGCCCGAGAGCACCCATGCTGATGTTGATAGCAGGATAATACCAAAAACGATGGAAATGATACTCTGAAGCAGTTGGAAGAAAGAACGGTTTTCGTTATCTCGTTTAAAATAAACCATGAGACTTGAAACACCAGATACCAGCATCACTAGGGCAAATAGCCAACCAACGATGGCAAGAAGATTTGTAGGATTAGCGAAGAAAAAGACACCCAAGAGTGTAATGAGAATTCCACTAATCAATGTAAAACTTTTCATAGGATACCTCTTATTAATTTTCTTAATACTACTATGTAAGTATCAAATTGTCAAACAAAGACCTTACTTTAGAGTGGCTTGATATGATATGTGTAGGTGGCAGCCTTTCTGGTTCTAGTAGCTACCTGACGACCTGTTTTTTGGAAGAGGTGTTTAAAGCGACGCAAGAAATTTGTGGAATCCATCTTGAGGTAGTCTTCATTGAAGGTACCAAAAAGTTGGCGGTAGGTGGTCAAGGTGTTTTCCTCGGGCATAATGGAAAGGATAGTTGGATAGTATTCGAGTCGTCCCTTGATACGTTCCATAGCTGTTAAGAGAATTTCCCAATGGTCAAAGGCAAGGTCATCATGTGACAGCGTCTTGTCACCATCAACAAGTTGCAGTTGACCGTCTACCATGGCAATGTCTAACCAATGCGTAGACGCAGCATCGTCGGCAGCCTTTTCCACTTGAATGTCATTGAAGGTCATGAAGCAGAGGTAAGCCACTGTAATGGTCCACATTCGAGGATCCCGATAAGGTGTTCCCACAGTAATGAGTTGCTCAATATGATCAGGGTTGAGTGTAATGGATGTTTCCTCCTGTACTTCGCGACAGACAGCTAGATTGAGATCTTCTTGCTCCTGAACGAAGCCACCACTGAAGGCGTATTTCCCCATGAAGGGATGGTTTTTTCGCTTGATAAGTAAGGTTTGGACTCTTCCTTCATAATAGCGGAAGATGACCGAGTCAACGGTCACTGAGGGCTTAACGTACTTATCCATTTCCTCTCGCTGATAGATGTCCAAAAATTCCTTTTCGCTACCAGAGTTTTCGAAGGTTCTAGTCATATGTTTCCTCCATGTTTGTATTGTAAGTTTTAAGTGATGATTACGTTGGATTGGTCCTTTAAATCTCGATGTGTAGACGTTCCTTGATTGCTTTTTTGGCATTGTGGTAGTTGTCCGCAAAGAAGCTGTCACTATTACTATTTTCCCCTAAAATAACGATTTTATCCTTGAATGGTGATAGGAGGTCTAAGAGATGCTTGGTAAACCAGTCACGTGTTTGGCTATCAGCCATAGTCATGTCACGGAAGCCATCATCCACATAGTTTGATTTTGGCAGAATTACAAAAATCAAATCCCATTTTTCACGGGCTTGAGTTACCTGATAGAGCCGATCCAGCATATCAAATTCTTCTTTAGAAATATTTTCTTTCAAATAGTAGTCGATATAAACTTTCGTGACTGTTGAGTTGGTATCGGCAAAGATAAGTCCTGAGTGCTGCCCTTTATCAATGATATCAGAGGTCTGGGCATATTGATCTGTTAGGAGGTGAATATAATCGTTAGTATCTAACTCGTCATCTCGTACATTATACTTTTCTTGATACTCCCTAGCATATTCAAGAGAGCAGGGAGCGTTGTAAGTTCGGGCCAAATCTTTAACAAGAGTAGTTTTTCCACCACTAGCAGAGCCCACGACAAGGACCTTATGAGTAAAGTGACGACGGAAAGGCTTGGTGATAAAACGCCAATTTTCCATAGGATTGTCGCGAATCTCGGTAGCAGAGATGTTGATAATAGAGCGTTCGATGAGTTCTACCTGAGCTTGAGGATAATAGCGATTGAGCTCGGTCACATACTCTGGCTCTCCAACATAGAAGGTAATCTTTTCAGGATTATCCGTATTTTTAGAGATAAGCTCTTTGACACGATTAACCCAAGGTACCCATCCCTCGGGATAGGCTGGCATCCTAGCCTCATCCAGTTTATCCACAACGACTAATTCATCATCATAGAAAACTTCTCGAACATAACGGAAACGGCGGTTGAGCGATAGGCCTGCGCGTGTCCCCCGATCTTCTTGTGTGTTACTGCCACTTACGATGACGAGCACATTGTCATTAGCGCGTTTTGCCTTGGTAATAAGGTCAACGTGCCCAACATGCATTGGAGCGAAAGTTCCAAAAACAATGCCGATGTGCTTTCCTGATAATTGCTTTCTTTTCATAAAAAATGATCCTTTTCAAGATTTAGTAAAATTATTAAATTCATAATAACATAGTTGGGGATATTTGTAAATGTAAAAATAGTAAATTTACTAAATTGTTTTTAGGCTATTTTAGCTTTAAAGTTGAAAAAAAGTTTAAAAAATTTTGGAGAAAAACTAGAAAAATAGAATTCGCTTACATTGTTGAATTGATAACTTTTTAGGAGTAGCTTAAAAAAGATAGATCACTTGCTATGTCATAAAACCTAACATAAAAATCAAAAAAATAGCAGAAAATACTTGACAAGAAGATTCTGAAAATTTATACTATTCATGTAATTAAATTACTAAGGTAATTATTTGAAAGGAAACATTGATATGACAACAGGTAAAGAGTACGTTGCTAGCGTTTTTGAAAAAGTGAAAGCTCAAAATGGCCATGAGGCTGAGTTCCTTCAAGCAGTTGAAGAAGTTTTCGATTCACTTGTTCCTGTCTTCGATAAATATCCTAAATATATTGAAGAAAACCTTTTGGAACGTTTGGTTGAACCAGAACGTATCGTTTCATTCCGTGTGCCATGGGTTGACGATAAAGGACAAGTACAAGTAAACCGTGGTTTCCGTGTACAATTCTCATCAGCTATTGGTCCTTACAAAGGTGGTCTTCGTTTCCACCCATCAGTAAACCAATCAATCATTAAATTCCTTGGTTTCGAACAAATCTTTAAAAACTCATTGACTGGTCAACCAATCGGTGGTGGTAAAGGTGGATCAAACTTCGATCCTAAAGGTAAATCAGATAACGAAATCATGCGTTTCTGCCAAAGCTTCATGACTGAATTGAGCAAACACATCGGTGCAGATACAGACGTACCTGCAGGTGATATCGGTGTTGGTGGACGTGAAATTGGTTACCTCTATGGCCAATACAAACGTCTTCGTAATGAGTACACAGGTGTTCTTACTGGTAAAGGTTTGAACTGGGGTGGATCACTTGCTCGTACAGAAGCAACTGGTTACGGTGCTGTTTACTTTGCAGAACAAATGCTTAATGCACGTGGTGAAAACTTTAACGGTAAAACAGCAGTTGTTTCAGGTGCTGGTAACGTTGCCATCTACGCTATTGAAAAATTGCAAAGCCTAGGTGCTAAAGCTGTAACATGTTCTGACTCATCTGGTTTTGTTTATGATCCAGACGGAATTGACGTTGACTTGTTGAAAGAAATCAAAGAAGTTAAACGTGAACGTATCGTTAAATATGCAGAAGCTCGTCCAAATGCAACCTTCACACCTGCTGGTGGTGAAAAGACAGTTTGGTCTATCAAAGCTGACTTGGCATTCCCATGTGCAACTCAAAATGAATTGGATGAAACAGATGCAGAAACACTTGTAGCAAATGGTGTATTGGCTGTTTCAGAAGGTGCTAACATGCCTTCAACTTTGGGAGCTATTGATGTCTTCCTTAAAGCTGGTGTATCATTTGGTCCTGCCAAAGCTGCTAACGCTGGTGGTGTTGCTGTATCAGCTCTTGAAATGGCACAAAACAGCGGACGTACACAATGGACATTCGAAGAAGTTGATGCTAAACTTTACGATATCATGAAAGGTATCTACGAAAATGCTGCAGCAGCTGCTAAAGAATTTGGTCATGAAGGTAACCTTGTTGTGGGTGCCAACATCGCTGGATTCCTTAAAGTTGCAGACGCTATGTCAGCTCAAGGTATTGTTTAATTAACAGCCTTGCCCTGATTAATAAGCCTCTCGATAAAATAAAAAAAGAAGCCTGCGGGTTTCTTTTTTTGTTTAGACAGACTTAGGAGGAAGAGGTGTTCCGTGCTTTTTTTGGTATAATACCTTGTAAGAAATCTCTTTCTAGAGCAGATTTTTATGAATTAGAATACAAGAGGAATAATTTTGAGTGTTGGAAAGGGTCCCTGTGGGCTAAAAAAGAAGAAGTATACTAATCAGACAATCATTCTAATAAGTTTCTTAATCAGTATGGTGTCAATACTGCCTATGTTCTTTTTTAGGGACAAGCTTTATGGTGATGATATTGTCTTTCACATTAACCGACTGTTATCTTTGGATACTGTCTGGAAGAGTCCTATCAATTTTACGACTAACGGAGGGACCGGACAATTAATCAATACCTTTTATCCCTGGTTAACTTATTATCCTATTTTCATAATCTATAAGCTGACTCAGTCGGTCTTTGTAGCCTGGATGAGTTTTCAGTTTCTTGTTCGCTTTGTAACTTGTTTGCTTAGTTTTTACGGATTACGTTTATTGAAATATTCTGATAAACAGGTGATGATATTTTCTACCTTTTATCTCTTTTCGGGGTATTTCTTGCACAATTCTTATTACCGGGCGGCCGTTGGCGAAACGCTAGCGATGATTTTTCTACCTCTAGTTTTCGTTGGCGTTCGTTTGATAACTTTTGGAGATTACAAGAAATGGTGGATCTTGACTCTTGGGATGCTTGGTTTAGTTTATTCCCATGTCTTATCGGTCCTCTTGGCTTCTGTTGGAATTTTCTTTGCGGTGGTAACTAGTTTTTGGATTTGGGATAATAAAAAAGAACGTGTCCTAGGATTTCTTAAGGCCACCCTTGTCACTCTTAGTATGTCTCTAGCTTTCTTTGTTCCTATGATAGAGCAATTCAAGTATGTCACTCTACGAACGACTTTTAAACCGCTCCTATCAAAGACAGCTTTAAGTCTGGCAGACAACTGGGAGTCGATTCTAAAAAGTGATTTAAGGACTCCATCAGTAAATCTTCTCTATCTCCTGGGCTTATTGCTAAGCCTTATCTTTGCTAAGCGTTTTGTTAAGGTTAGGGAAGCTAGAATTTACCTTTTTATTTCTCTTATTTTAGCTTTTTTAACCTTGAAAAGTTTTCCTTGGCAGTTCTTACAGTCAAGTCCAGTGTCCAACCTTCAATTTCCTTGGAGATTATGGAGTTTTGCTCTGCTTTTCTTCAGTTTAGCTTTGACGAATATCTTAGAAAATATTTCTATAAAGGCATCGACAATACTTGTCTTGTTAGGTCTTTGTCTAAATATGTTTCAGATTGTTACTGTTCAAGATAAGATGACTAAAGCAAAGAATATATTGCCAAGTCATACAAAAGTCACGAGAGAAATGCTGGCCAAGGGAACTTATAAAAATATAAATGGGGATTATACCAATAAAGAAGTGCCTTTTGGCTTTATCTTTGACAAACACCTTTTCTTGGATAATCAGGAAATCAAGCCATTCATCAGCCGTTCCCCCAACGAGCTAGTACTTACGGTGACCAACGAGTCTAAAGAATCTAAGGTCTTGTCGTTGCCAGTTTTCTACTACAAAGGGCAAGAAGCAAGGATTGATGGGAAGCGAGTAACCACTTACTTAGCTAAGGAAAAGAATCCAACTAATCTAGTCTTACCACCAGGTAAACATGGTGTTGTTTTGACCTATAGCTATACTACAGTTGCTAAAGTGGCAATGAGTGTTTCAACTATTAGTCTTTTGGTTTTTATTGGTTATTTGTATAGAGTGAAGAAAGATGACTAAAAAGGAGCCTGCGGGTTTCTTTTTTTTGTCAGTTTTACTAGAGGGCGGGCCTTTTGATATAATAGGTCAAGGTGATTTATTTGAAATGAAAACCTTTGGTTCCGATAAAAGAAGGATATATTATTTCATAGTTTAGATAAGAAAAGGGAGTAAATAGATGATAAAAACTATCGTAAAGGATGTCTTTTTCCTTGGACAAAAATCGACAGAAGCGACTAAAGAAGACCTCTATTTGGCTAAAGATTTGCGTGATACATTGGAGTTTCATAAGGATGCCTGTGTGGGTATGGCTGCCAATATGATTGGAGTTAAAAAGCGTGTCATTATCGTAAATATCGGTTTTGTTAATCTAGTCATGTTTAATCCTGTTTTAGTCAGCAAATCCTCACCTTTTCAAACAGAGGAGTCTTGTTTATCTTTAGAAGGAAGTCGTCCAACCAGACGTTATGAGTCGATTGAGGTAGCTTATTTAGATGAACAATGGATGCCTAAACAGTTAAGTTTTTCTGGCATGCCAGCCCAAATTATTCAACATGAATTGGACCATTTGGAGGGTATTATTATTTAGATAGCCTAGCTCAAGCGTTGTTAGGTTTTAGAGTCCAAAGCCTTAATAATCACAGTTACGGGAGTGAGAGTGGAAAGCAATATTCTTTTTCACTCTTTTTTAGTTCTCATAGGAACCTTTTTTCTTGACAATAGTTCTCATAAGAACTAAGATAGTTTCCATGAGAATTATTCAAGGAGGAACTTGCGATGCATGGAAGAGATCCTTTTAGTGACGTTAGAGAATTCATCAATACCATGGAATCTAGAGTGCAAGAGCTAGGCAAAGCATACGGCGTTGAGCATTTAGCTGGTCCACAAGGGTTTGCCGTCAGGTACTTGTTTGAGAACCAAGATAAAGAAATCTTTATCAAAGATATCGAGAAAAGGCTATCTATATCTAAATCAGTGGCTAGTAATTTGGTCAAACGTATGGAGAAAAACGGTTTCGTTGAATTGGTGACATCGGACAAGGACAAACGCTACAAGTATGTTCATCTGACAGACTTGGGTAAAAAGAAGGCCCAAGATGTTGGACATTTCCGAGAGGCTATCCATGAACAGTTATTAGAAGGCATTTCGAAAGAGGATGCTGAAACAGCTTTTCGGGTCTTTCACCAAATTCGTAAGAATTTAGAAAAAAATAAGGAGTAACTTATGTTTAAAATTTTTAAACGTTTGACAGCAAAAGAGTTAAGCATGATTATCTTAGCTGTGATATTTGTTTGTTTGAACGTCTATTTAAACTTGAAAATTCCAGACTATATGTCTGACATTACGACCCTCTTATCAACCAAGGGGACTAAGGCGTCGGATATTTTTGCCTGGAATACAGATGCCCCAGGAATGCGAATGCTTTTAATGTCCTTTGCGGGCTTTATGGCCTCAGTAGTGGTTGGTTTCCTAGCTGCCAGAACAGCAGCAAGTTTTACAACCCGTCTTCGTGATGATATCTTCCATCAAGTTCTAGATTTTTCGGATGCAGAGATTAAGCAATTCTCCATTCCTAGTCTTTTGACCCGCACGACAAATGATATTACCCAATTACAGATGGTACTGACCATGGGACTACAGGTCATTACACAGGGGCCTATCATGGCCATTTGGGCGATTACAAAGATTGCCGATAAAAATGGAAATTGGCTCCTTGCCTTGCTTGTCGCTGTGGCAGTGATTGCCGTTCTCATGCTCTTCCTCTTAATTATGGTTATGCCTAAGCAACGCTTAATCCAAACTCTGACCGATAAACTGAATAGCGTAACGCGTGAATCTCTTACAGGAATTCGTGTGGTGCGTGCCTACAACGCCGAAAGTTATCAAGAGGATAAATTTGAAAAGGCCAATACTGATTTGACCCAAAACAACCTCTTTATCGGTCGTTCTTTTGCCTTGCTAACACCGGTAATGACTGCTGTATCCAGCGGTTTGACACTGGCTATTTATTGGATTGGTGCGCATCTGATTGAAGATGTTAAGATTCCAACAGATCCAACGAAAATTGCTGGTGCCATGGAAGACAAGGTCCATCTCTTCTCAGATATGGTTGTCTATTCGTCTTATGCCATGCAGGTTGTTATGGGATTCATGATGATGATTGTCGTTTTCTTCCTTCTTCCACGTGCCGTTGTAGCAGCTGGCCGTATCAATGAAGTTTTAGATACCCAATCTTCAGTCTCTTACCCTGAAAATAGTTCTGAAAAACCTAAAGACGTGGGCACTGTCGAATTCGATGATGTTTCCTTCCGTTATTCTGAAACTTCAGAGCCTGTTCTGGAGCATGTTAGCTTCAAAGCTAAAAAGGGAGATATGGTTGCCTTTATTGGTTCGACTGGATCTGGTAAATCAACGCTTGTCAACCTTATCCCACGATTTTATGATGCCACGCAAGGAACTATCAAGGTTGACGGTGTGGATGTACGACATTATGACCACGAAACCTTGCACAATATAGTCGGTTATATTCCACAAAAGGCTGTGCTTTTCTCAGGTAATATCACGTCAAATATGACAATGGGAACGAGCAATAATAGTCCTCTAGATGACGCTAAAATTTGGGAAGCTCTCGAATTGGCTCAAGGAAAAGACTTTGTTGAAAATAAAGAAGGCCAACTTAAGGCAGAAGTGGCTCAAGCGGGGTCTAACTTCTCAGGTGGCCAGAAGCAACGTTTGGCTATTGCGCGTGCACTTGCCCGTAAGCCTGAAATCTTGATTTTTGACGATTCCTTCTCAGCTTTGGACTATAAGACCGATCGTAAACTGCGTCAAGAATTGTCTGAAAAAACACAAGATATGACCAAGTTGATTGTTGCTCAACGTATCTCTACTATTATGGATGCTGATCAAATCTTGGTACTTGATCAAGGTAAAGTAGTCGGGCAAGGAACCCACAAGGAACTCTTGGCTAACAATGAGGTTTACCAAGAAATTGCTTATTCACAATTGTCTAAGGAGGAGTTAGAAAATGGAAAATAAGCCAAAAACATCGTCCTATAAACGCTTAAAACCCTATATTAAAGGTTTCCCAATTCCCTTTGTCCTTGCGATTGTTGGAGCAATTATTTCAGCAGTCATTACAGTTATTGGACCAGATAAGCTTAAAGAAATTACGAATACTATTACTGAAGGTATTACACCTACCAAAATGGGGACGATTCCAGGTATTGATTTGGATAAGGTGACAAGTATTGCTATGACCTTGGCTGTTCTCTATGCCATTTCAGCGATTGTGGGTTACTTACAAAGCTTTACGGTTGCGACGGTTACACAACGCTTTTCACAACGTTTTCGTACAGCTATCCAAAAGAAAATCAACAGTGTTCCCCTTAATTATTTTGACAGTCATTCTCAAGGGGACACCCTCTCTCGTGTGACTAATGACGTTGACCTTTTGGGACAATCTCTTAGTCAAGGTTTGGGTACCCTAATTACTTCAAGTATTCTCTTGGTCGCAGCCATTATTATGATGTTTTACTCAAATGTCACTATGGCTTTCACTGCGATTGGTTCTGTCTTGATAGGATTTGTTCTAGTAGCCTTCATCATGGGTTTCTCACAACCCCTTTTCAAACGTCAACAAGAAAATTTGGCTAACATTAATGGATATATTGAAGAAATCTACACAGGTCAAGCAGTTGTAACGAGTTACAATGCATCTGAAGAAAGTAGTCAAGCTTTCAAGGGGCTTAATGATAAGCTCTATAAATCGATGTGGCAATCTCAGTTTATCTCAGGTATTATGATGCCACTTATGATTTTCATTGGGAACTTTGGTTACGTCATGGTCTGTCTTGTGGGAGCTATTAAGGTTATTGATGGTAGCTTGACTATTGGTGATGTGGTGGCCTTCATGACTTATGTTCGTATTTTCTCACAACCTCTTTCTCAAATTGCACAAGGGATTACACAGCTCCAGTCAGCCACTGCAGCTATCGGTCGTATCTTTGAATTTTTGGAAGAAAAAGATATGGATGACGAATCAGGTAAGACAGCTGAATTGACAGATACTAAAGGTCAAGTTGTCTTTGATCATGTTTCCTTTGGTTATACTCCTGAAAAGATTATTATTCATGATTTTTCAGCTCTTGCTAAGCCAGGTCAAAAGATTGCGATTGTTGGTCCAACAGGTGCTGGTAAGACGACTATTGTTAACTTGCTTATGAAGTTCTATAACATCGATCAAGGCCATATCACCATTGACGGTGTGGATACTGGCGACATGAAACGTGAAACTGTCCATGATCAATTCTCTATGGTGCTTCAGGACACTTGGCTCTTTGAAGGTACTATTCGTGATAATTTAATTTACAACCAAGAAAATATCTCTGACGAGCAAGTTATTGCTGCAGCCAAGGCTGTCGGTGTTCACCACTTTATCACCACACTTCCAAAAGGTTATGACACTTATTTGGATGACTCTGTGACATTATCAGTTGGTCAGAAACAGCTCTTGACCATTGCACGTGCCCTTCTGAAGGATGCCCCTCTTCTTATCTTGGATGAAGCGACATCATCTGTTGACACCAGAACAGAAGAATTGATTCAAAAAGCCATGGACAAACTTATGGAAGGTCGGACTTCCTTTGTCATTGCTCACCGCTTATCAACCATTCGAAATGCTGATCTTATCCTTGTGATGAAAGATGGGAATATTATTGAACAAGGAAATCATGATGAGCTCATGGCAGCAGATGGTTTCTATGCTGATCTTTATAATAGTCAATTTACAGAAGAAGTTGCCTAAACTTTTCTTATAAAATTATAAGATTTTACAAAAAGCCATAGAACGTATGACTGTCAGTCATGCGTTTTGTGTTATACTGAAAAAAACAGACAGATTAGGAGATTAAGATGCAATATCGCAAAGCAAGACTAGACGAAGTTCAGGAAGTGGCACAAGTATGTGCAGATGCCTTTGAAGATTATCCCTATCTTTCAATGATTGCCACTAATTTAAAGAAGCCTGAACAGTATGAGGAATTTGTCTTAGCCTTGCAGGAAATGTTGGTGCGTTTAGCTATAAAGATGGATTCGTGTTTGGTGGCTGAAAAGGATGGTCGCATTGTTGCGGCAGCTATTTTACAGCACCAGACGATTTCTATGCTTAACTATCTCCAGAACGGAGCGACCAAGCTTTTCCGTTTCATAAGCATCACTAAGTTGTTTAAGTACTTTAATTTTGTTGAAGAGTCTGAAAGACATCTGGAGGATTCTGCAGAATACGATTGGTACCTGATGATGTTAGCAGTAACTCCAGATTATCAAAGAAAAGGTATAGGAAGTCGTTTCTTGCTTGAAGGGGTTGAACCTTTTGTACGTAGTGCAGGAGGTCGTAGTCTTGGCTTGATTACCAATCGCGATTACAATGTGCCTTTCTATGAGAAAAATGGCTACAAGCAATGTGGTTATAAGGTCTTGACCTATGAAACACACAAACTAGGCAACTGGCCTTTTGTCAAACCACTTGATGCATAGCCTTGTGTTAATTGAACTTAGATAAGCAAATTGAATCTGGCTTCGGCTGGATTTTTTTCTTAGCTTTAGAGTCCTTCTTGTCTGGCTCATTCCTTATTTTTAAGCCTATCTATGCTATAATTAAGAAACGCTATTAGAGGAGGTTTATATGTCAACTCCAAGTATTTATGGGGAATATGCACAGTATCTTCCCAAGATTTTACAAGAAATAACAGACCCGATTATTGCGGCTAATATTACTAGCAAAAAAGAAACAGGCTTCAAACTCTATGAACATTTTATTTCACGAATCAAGGAGAGCGATTCTATGCGTGACAAGTGTCGTCGGAAAAATTTGCCTGAAACCAGCCAGTCTGCCCTCAAGGAAACCCGTGACAGTATTGGTATTCGAATTGTTTGTGGCTTTGTCGATGATATTTACAAGACTATCGATGTCATTAAGACTATCCCTGGCGTCTCTATCTATAACGAGAAAGATTACATTTTAAATGCTAAGCCTAATGGTTATCGTTCATATCATCTCATTTTGGAAGTAGAAACTGAGTTTCCAGATGTCTTAGGAAATGAGAAAGGAACCTATTTTGTTGAGGTTCAGCTTAGGACCATCGCTCAGGATTCGTGGGCCAGTTTGGAGCATCAGATGAAGTACAAGCATGATATCAAGAATCCAGAAATGATTACCCGTGAGCTTAAGCGCTGTGCGGATGAATTAGCTTCATGCGATTTGACCATGCAGACCATCCGTAACTTAATTCAAGAAGGAGGGGACTAGAATGGCTTTGAAAATTCTACTAGCTGAGGATGAGGAAGCTCTTTCTCGAGTTTACAAGGCGGCTCTTGAGCATCAAGGCTATGAGGTGGATCAGGCCTTTAACGGTCAAGAGGCAGTTGACTTAGCCGCACAGAATGCCTATCAAGTAATGATTATGGATATCATGATGCCCATTAAAACAGGTATTGAGGCCCTGAAAGAGATTCGCTCCTCTGGGAATACGACGCATGTCATTATGTTGACAGCCATGGCTGAAGTTGATGATCGTGTGACAGGACTTGACGCTGGGGCAGACGATTACTTGACCAAGCCGATTTCTCTTAAAGAACTTTTGGCTCGTTTGCGCTCACTAGAGCGTCGTGTTAGTGAGACCTTTACTGCCAAAATTTTGACACTTGGTTCTGTACGTTTGGACCAGGAGGAACAGGAGTTGGTAGCTGGCAACGCCATTAGACTTTCGAGCAGAGAGACCAAGTTAATGGCTCACTTCATGCTCAATCCTGCCAAGAAATTAACGACTGAGCACCTTTTTAAGACCATCTGGGATGATGAGGAAGATGTGGACGAGTCTATTGTCTGGGTCTATATTTCCTATTTGCGTCAGAAATTGCAAGCTATCCAGGCTGATATCAGCATTCTTGGTGAAAAGGGTGGTGACTTTTGCCTTCTTGCCAATTAGAGAGGAGTAGTTCATGTTTAGACGTTTACGACTTCAATTTATTACGATTGCTTCCTTGGCTATTCTCTTTATCTTGGTTTTTACAGTGGGAATCATTAATACTGTGAGGTCCTTTCAGACAGAACAGGAAATTAGTAAGGTCCTCAACACGCTTACAGAAAATAATGGTAGTTTCGGAAAAACTAAAAAAATTGAGACCAATCAAGGGCATGAAATTCCATTGGATAGTTTTCGTTTTTTCAGTGTGACCTTATCTGGTGATAAAGTGGTCAGTCAGGATACCAGCCATACTTCTTTAATAGATGATGAAGAAGCTGTTAGCTATGCACTTGCAGCTAGCCGTATGACGAATACTCTTGGAACAATTAGAGAAAAAAATATCAATCTGAGTTATCAGGTTAGCAAAGTCAGCAAAAATAAGATTCTTGTGGTCTTCCTGGACACGACCTCTTATTACAATTCTTCCCAAGCCTTGCTCAGTCTTTCTATCCTTTTATCACTGTTTGGGTTTATCTTTTTTGTCGTCATTGTCAGTGCCTTATCAGGAATCGTCATTCGTCCCTTCATTCGAAACTACGAAAAGCAGCGACGTTTTATTACCAATGCTAGTCATGAATTAAAGACACCATTGGCCATTATTTCTGCCAATACGGAGCTACAGGAACTCATGACTGGAGAGAACGAATGGACCAAGTCAACGAATGATCAGGTGGCACGTTTGACCACTCTAATCAATTCTCTGGTAGCCCTATCTCGTCTGGAGGAGCAGCCGGATATTGTTCTTCAAGATGTGGATTTTTCCTATATTACTGAGGATGCAGCAGAGGACTTTAAGGGACCTGTCGTTCGAGATGGTAAATCTTTTGTCATGGACATCACACCGGATATTCATGTAAAGGCAGAGGAGAAGTCTCTCTTTGAACTTGTGACTCTCCTTGTGGATAATGCTAACAAGTATTGTGATCCAGAAGGGACAGTTACGGTAAGACTTCGTCAGATTGGAAGAACGCGAAAACGGGCTCGTTTAGAAGTGTCAAACACCTATAAAGAAGGTAAGGCTGTTGACTATAGCAAGTTTTTTGAGCGTTTTTATCGTATTGAAGAATCCCATAATAACAAAGAACATAAAGGTTTTGGCATTGGCCTGTCCATGGCTCAAAGTATGGTCAAATTATTTAAGGGGCGTATCTTTGCCTCTTATAAAAATGACACCATCACCTTTACAGTTATCTTGTAAGGATATTTTTAAATATTTGACTAGGTGAAAACCCTAATTTATGATAAAATAGTAAGGATGAAGATTTAGTGTTTTCTTTGCAAAAAATGAAAACATTCTCCTATTCTAATCATAAAAAGGAGTTGCTCGAATAAGCCCCTTAACCACCCTAAAAGGATGGTAATTGACGACTTAGGAAAGATGAATCTCAGCTAAGAATTAAATCATAAAACAAAATAGTTAATAGGGAGAAATCATGGCAGAACCAAAATACAAACGTGTCCTCATTAAGCTTTCAGGTGAAGCTCTAGCTGGTGAACGAGGTGTTGGGATTGATCTTCCAACTGTCCAAGCTATGGCTAAAGAAATTGCTGAGGTAGCGGATTCAGGTATTCAAATTGCTCTAGTTATCGGTGGTGGTAACCTTTGGCGTGGGGAACCTGCAGCTGAAGCAGGAATGGATCGTGTTCAAGCAGACTATACTGGTATGCTTGGAACAACTATGAATGCCCTTGTTATGGCAGATAGTTTGAAACAACTCGGTGTTGATACACGTGTTCAGACAGCGATTGATATGAAATCTGTGGCAGAGCCTTATATTCGTGGTCGTGCCCTTCGTCACCTTGAAAAAGGTCGTATTGTTATCTTTGCAGCAGGTATTGGTTCACCGTACTTCTCAACAGATACAACAGCGGCTCTTCGTGCAGCTGAAATTGAAGCTGATGCTATTCTTATGGCTAAAAACGGCGTTGATGGTGTCTACAATGACGACCCTCGTAAAAACGCTGATGCTGTCAAATTTGATGAATTGACACACGTGGAAGTTATCAAACGTGGTTTGAAAATTATGGATGCCACAGCTTCTACCCTTTCAATGGATAATGACATTGACCTTGTTGTCTTCAACATGAACGAACCAGGAAACATCAAACGTGTTATCTTTGGTGAGCAAATTGGGACAACTGTATCTAACAAAGCAGAATCACACAAGTAAGAAAGAGAGAATTTATGACAAACGCAATTATTGAAAAAGCAAAAGAACGTTTCACCCACTCACACGAGTCATTGGCCCGTGAATTTGGCTCTATCCGTGCAGGTCGTGCCAATGCCTCACTTCTTGACCGCATCACTGTAGAATACTACGGTGCTCCAACACCACTTAACCAATTGGCTTCAATCACGGTCCCTGAAGCACGTGTCCTTTTGATTTCACCATTTGATAAAGGTTCAATTGCTGATATCGAACGTGCTATCAATGAATCTGACCTTGGAATCAACCCAGCTAATGATGGTTCTGTTGTGCGCTTGGTTATCCCAGCACTTACAGAAGAAACACGTAAAGAGTTGGCTAAAGAAGTGAAAAAAGTCGGTGAAAATGCTAAAATCGCTATCCGTAACATCCGTCGTGATGCTATGGATGAAGCTAAGAAGCAAGAAAAAGACAAAGAAATCACAGAAGATCAATTGAAAGCTTTGGAAAAAGATATCCAAAAAGCAACTGATGACGCTGTTAAGAAGATTGACAGCATGACAGCAGAAAAGGAAAAAGAACTCCTTACTGTTTAATCAATAGAAAAATAAGGAGAGTGGGACAGAAGCAAAAGAGCATGGACTATGTTAGCTTCCTTGTCCGACTCTCTTTTTAGAGGAAAAAAGATGAATACATTACTTGGAACGATCATTACTGCCCTAGTAACTGATGAAAATGATAAATTTTACTTTGTACAAAAGGACGGTGTGACTTTTGCCTTGTCTAAAGAAGAAGGGAAATACGCCATTGGTGACATGGTGACAGGCTTCGCCTATACAGATAGCAAGCAAAAATCACGTCTGACTCAAAAGGAAATCAAGGCAACTCGCGATTCCTATGGTTGGGGAGAGGTCACTGAAGTTCGTAAGGATTTGGGTGTCTTTGTAGACGTAGGAATTCCAGATAAGGAGATTGTTGTCTCTCTCGATGTTTTGCCAGAACTCAAAGAGCTTTGGCCTAAGAAGGGGGATAAACTCTACATCAAACTCGATGTTGACAAAAAAGACCGTATTTGGGGACTTCCTGCTGAACCTGAGGTCTTTCAACGTATGGCTGGACCTGCTTACGATAATATGCAAAACCAAAAATGGCCAGCCATTGCCTACCGTCTCAAATTGTCAGGAACTTTTGTCTATTTGCCAGAGAATAACATGCTTGGTTTCATCCATCCATCAGAACGTTATGTGGAGCCACGTTTAGGTCAGGTCCTTGAAGCGCGTGTGATTGGGTTCAGAGAAGTTGACCGGACCCTCAATCTTTCTCTTAAACCACGTTCTTTTGAAATGCTCGAAATTGATGCTCAGATGATTTTGACCTATTTAGAGAGCAATGGTGGCTTTATGACACTTAATGACAAGTCATCACCAGCAGATATCAAGGCAACTTTCGGTATTTCTAAGGGTCAATTTAAGAAGGCTCTAGGTGGTCTGATGAAGGCCAAAAAAATCAAACAAGATCAGTTTGGAACAGAATTAATCGGTTAGGAGAAGGCGTGAGAAAATCCTTTTATACTTGGCTGATGGCCCAGCGTAATTCCAAATCCAATGAACCAGTAGCAATCTTGGCTGATTTGGCTTTTGAAGATTCAACCTTCCCGAAGCATACCGATGACTTTGAAGAAGTCAGTCGTTACTTGGAAGATCAAGCTAGCTTTTCCTTTAATCTAGGGCAGTTTGACCAGATTTGGGAAGATTATCTAGCCCATTAATAGTGACTAAGTTTACGATAAGCATAATGACTTTTAGCATTTTCTTTAAAAAGTAATTACCATTTGAAACGGGATGAATTGTTACAATTTTTTACAAATATATCAGCTTTTTTTCAATAAATTAGGCTTGTTACAACTAGTTGGTAATTGCTTTAAAGTGCAGTAAATCACCTCTCTTTTGACAAAAAGTGTGGTATTCTTGTAGAAGTTAAAATTGTTAAAAAGGAATGAATTATACATGTTATCAAAATCTAAAACAACAAAGGCTCTTCTTTACTCGACCGCAGCACTTTCACTTTTTGCTGCAAGTCACGTACATGCCGATGAAACTTCAAACTGGGCAGCACGTTCAGTAGACCAAATCAAAGCAGATATCGCTGTAAGTGATAACCAACAAACTTATACAGTTCAATACGGTGATACTTTGGGAAGTATCGCTGAAGCAATGGGTATCGATGTGAACGTTTTGGCTAACATCAATCAAATTACAAACATTGATTTGATTTACCCTGGAACAGTCTTGACAGCAACTTACAATTCTGATAATCAAGCAGTCTCTGTTAGAGTTGAAACTCCAGCTTCAGAAACATCAACTACACCTGTAGTTGCAGAAGCTAATTTGACAACTAACGAAGTGACTGTAAATGGTCAATCTGTAGTTGCAGCGGACTTGACAGCTCCAGTTGAAACAGTAAGCACAACAGCTACTCAAGCACCTGCTACAGAAGAATCAACTCAAGCTGTTTCAGAAGTAACAGAAGCTATCGCATCAGCATCAGAAGCACCAGCATACGCAGAAACTGAACAACCAGTTGCTGATGCTATTGATCATGTAACTGCGTCAGCAGAAGCTACACCTGAAGCAGAAACTACTCCAGCTGCTGAAACACCAGCACAACCTGAAGTAAAAGAAGAAGCACCAGCAGCAACGTCAGAAGCGTCTTCAGAAGCACCAGCAACTTCAGAGGCACCAGCAGAACAACCAGCTGCAGAGCCAGCAGCAACATCAGAAGCTGCCTCAGAAGCACCAGCAGCATCAGAGGCGCCAGCAGAACAGCCAGCGGTAGAACCAGCAGCAACATCAGAAGTAGCATCAGAGGCACCAGCGGCTTCAGAGGCACCAGCAGCACAACCTGCATCAACAAATACACTTCCAACGGATCCACACCTTCAACCACAAGCTGAAGCTTTCCGTCAAGATGTAGCAGCACAATTCGGTCTTACTGATATCGGTGGTTACCGTGAAGGTGATCCACAAGACCATGGTCAAGGACTTGCCGTTGACGTTATGGTACCAGTTGGTTCAGAAGTTGGTAATCAAGTTGCTCAATATGCAGTAGACAATATCTCAAATGCAGGTATCTCATATGTCATCTACAGACAACAATTCTACGCACCAGTAGATAATATCTACGGACCAGCCAACACTTGGAACCAAATGCCTGACCGTGGTAGCGTTACTGAAAACCACTATGACCACGTTCACGTGTCATTCAACGCATAATTAAGAATTACAAAAAGTCACGCTTGGCGTGATTTTTTTGATATAATGGATAAAAATACTTAAGAAAGAGGAACTCTATTTGCAAGAGTATTCTGTTGAAATTACCCTAAATCATCCAGATGATGTCTTGGCGCTTTTTGGGACCAATGAGCGCCATCTAAAACTTATCGAAGAAAACCTAAATGTTATCATTCATGCTCGAACAGAGCGTGTGCAGATTCTTGGGGATGACGAAGAAAGTGTTGAATTGGCCCGTTTGACCATTCAAGCCCTCCTTGTTTTAGTGGAGCGAGGGATGTTAGTTAACACTTCAGATGTTGTCGCAGCCTTGACCATGGCTCAAGATGGTTCGATTGATAAGTTTGTTGCTTTATATGAAGAAGAGATTATCAAGGACAATAGTGGTAAGCCTATCCGAGTGAAGACTTTAGGACAAAAGGTCTATGTTGATAGCATTAAAAATCATGATGTGGTCTTTGGGATTGGTCCAGCCGGTACAGGGAAGACCTTTTTAGCGGTTACCCTTGCAGTTACAGCTCTTAAACGTGGTCAAGTTAAACGTATTGTTCTAACACGTCCGGCGGTTGAGGCAGGTGAAAGTCTTGGCTTTTTGCCTGGCGATCTCAAGGAAAAGGTAGATCCTTACCTTCGTCCAGTTTATGATGCCCTCTATCAAATTCTTGGCAAAGAGCAAACGACTCGCCTAATGGAACGTGAAATTATTGAGATTGCCCCTCTTGCTTATATGCGTGGTCGTACCCTCGAAGATGCCTTTGTTATCCTTGATGAAGCGCAAAATACAACCATCATGCAGATGAAGATGTTCTTGACTCGTCTTGGGTTTAATTCTAAGATGATTGTCAATGGAGATATGAGCCAGATTGACCTTCCACGTCGTGTTAAATCTGGTCTTGTCGATGCCATGGAGAAATTGAAGGGAATCAAGGCTATTGATTTTGTTCATTTCTCTGCCAGTGATGTCGTACGTCACCCAGTTGTTGCCGATATCATTAATGCTTATGAAAAAGATGCACCTAAGTTTGATCTTGAGAAAAAATCAGAAGAATCAGACCAGGCTAAAGAAGTAGTATCAGGATTGACCGAATACCCAGTCATTGGTGCTGAGGATGTTAAAAGTAAATAGATGAAAAGAGGTTTGAGAGTAAGTGTTCTCCCCCTCTTTTTCTTTGATAGTCAAGTCACAGATTTCCTCTCTATTTTTGGTAAAATAGTATTGAAGAATAGGCCAAAATGGGGGGAGAAGTATGACTAAGGCAAAAAAATGGAAGATTGCTCTTATTTCGGTTCTTGGCCTTGTGGCAGTAGTCTTAATAGCCATTATAGAGGGAAGGTTTTGGAAGTATCAAGAGAACTATATTCCAGATGGTACCTATCAGATGGTAAAATATGAGGCTAAATCAGCATATTCCAATGAATTGATAAATTGGACTAAGCGGGGAGAGAATAATGATAGTTTATATGAGGATTTTATAGTTGTTGAGAATATGAAATCTCAATTTTATTATGTTTTTGTGGGGGATGGGGAACCTTTTGTCTCACCATTTGAGCACGATGAAAAGCTTCCACAGACTTTTGACCCACATACTGGGACTTTGAAACAGGATCTAACAGTCTCTGAATATAAAGCTCTAGTGATTTCTCATATTGATAAGATTTCTAAAAAGGGAGAGGAGTATTCAAACGTAAAGGAAGTATCTGTCCAAAGGTGTGTAGACGATTATAAAAAAATGTTGAAGCAAAAAAGAACTTATGAAAAGCGACCTAATGGTCTCGTTCTGACTGTTTATGCTGATGATGGACATATTGAGTCGCGTAGAACTTTTAAACGATTGAGCTCAGAGGAAGCCAAAGAGGTCAAAAGTGGTTATGATTGGGATTATGAGTATTCCTTGAAGTATTATAATTATTCAAGGCATGATGGGGATTATCTCATCTGGCGTTGAACTACTTACCGACCAAGTACCTCTTTACTATCGAGAATCATAGCCAAATGTTTTATTAAAAAAACTTACAGTCTTTATGATAATTGTCAAATACTATTTCACCATTTATTTTGGTACAATAGAACAGTAGACCAATAAAAAAGGAGATTATTATGAACCAGCAAGAGTGGATTGAGTACTTTGAATTAGTCAACGGTCGTAAACCAACTCCCGAAGAGTTATCTCAAGCTCAAGCAGCAGGCGAGTTTATCCTTGAACGACCTAATATTTTTAGCTCAAATGGACAAGTGACGGAGCAAAGACCGATTAAACCAGCTGAACCTGTAATTGCTATGACGCAACAGCCTCAGTTTGCCCAAGCAACAGCAACCTTCCAACAAGTAGTACCCCCTAAAAAAGGTATGTCTAAGAAAACTAAGATTATTTTGGCATCAGTCTTAGGTTCCTTGGCAGCGATTTTACTTATCGTTGGAGGCTATTCACTATGGCGCTACCAATCAGGTAAGATTGCGGATGGAACATATGAGGTAGTGGCCTATTCTTATCGTGATGAAGATAAAGATAAGATGGTAAATGCTTTCGATGAATTTGATGATGTCTACTCCTTTGTAGAAGTAAAAAATAATAGATCTAGATACTATTCTTATCTCGAGGACAATAAATCACCTTATGTTAGCTTGTTAGAGTATGAACATGAAATCCCTCAGCAGTTCGATCCATGGAATAAAACTCAGACAGAAGTTTTAACAGTTGAAGAGCTTGAATCTACAGTCAAAGACTTCATGAAAGATATGTCTAAGGATTATTCTTTTTACACTAAAGACGCTACAAAAGAAGCCGTTAAAGAATCTGTAAAATCTTACAAGAAATCTCTCAAAGAAAAACGAACTTACGTCAAAAAAGGTAACGAGTATACGCTATCTACTTATGACAAGGATGGAGAGCTTCAATCCCGTGTTACTTTTAAGCGTATGAGTAAGGGGGATGCTGAAGAGCGTTGGGATGATTATAAGGATGCAATTAAAGATTATAAGAAAGAATTGAAGACTTATAGTGATCAGTACGACGAGTATAAGGATTACTTTAATTATGGTTATGGAGGTGACTACGGTTATGGTTACAGCGATGACTATGGTAGTGGTTCTAAATCAGGCTCTGACGATAGTAAAAGCAGCAAAAGAGGCATTGATAAAATTTAATCAGCCAATGATGTAAATGAGCAAAGTGGTACAAGAAGGAGAGCTAAAACTCCATCTTGGTACCGCTTTTCTTTTTATGAAAATAGTCAAATAGCTTTGGAGTCTTTTTTCTGGTAGAATGGAAATATCAATGAAAAAGGGGACTTTTATGAACGAAAAAGAGTGGTTAGATTATTTCGAAACAATCAATAATCGTAAGCCGACAGAGGAAGAAATCCAACAAGCAAAAGCTAATGGGGAATTTATTTCTCAAGAGTCTAAGGACGAGGGTGTTAATCCTCAACAATCTCAGTTGAGTGATCAAGTGACACAAGCCGTTTCACAAGTTGCTCCTGCTAAGACAGGCTTGTCTAAGAAAGCTAAAATTATTATTGCTTCTGTGGTGGGAGCGATTGTCCTAGTGGCACTTTCATTTGGTGGCTATGCGTTTATGCACCTGCAAGGTGGTAAAATACCTGAAGGAACCTATCTGCTTGAAACTTATCGCTTTTACCATAAAGATAAGAAGAAAATGGTTGATGGTATGGAATCTTTCAAGAAAAGTGGCCTAGAGGCTCATGATTTTGTTAAAGTCAAAGGTGATAATGTTAAATTCTATTTTTATACCTTAGCTGGCGGGAACAATCTGGTTGACTTTACAGACTATGATACAGACGCAGCTTACCGTCCAGATGCTTGGTCTAGAACGCTTAAACCAAACATGTCACTATCTGAATATACCAAAGTCATTGACCAGGCAGTAGATAGTCAATACAAAATAAGTGAATATCGAACTAAGGCTGATAACGATGAAAGTAAAAAGATTTACGTTAAATCCTACAAAGAATCTCTTGAAGAAACCGTTCGATACAAGGTTAAGGGTGATAAATTAATTGTCACTACTTATAATAAGAAAGGCAAACTTACAGAAGAGAGAAGCTTCAGACGCCTATCAGAGGATGACGTGAAGAAATTAGATTATGACTATGAACGTGATGTTAGAGCTGATAAAAAGCTCTTTCAAAACTAGTAATGTTTAAAACCAGCTAGTCTGGTTTTTTTAGTGTCCAAAACGTGCTATAATAAGATGTTATATCATCAGTGTTAGCCCATTTGTTAACACATGAAAGGAAATTAAAATGACAAAAACATTCTACATCACAACACCTATTTACTACCCATCTGGTAAATTGCATATTGGTTCTGCCTATACAACCATTGCTTGTGACGTCTTGGCACGTTACAAACGTATGATGAACTATGATGTCTTCTATCTTACTGGGCTTGATGAACATGGTCAAAAGATTCAACAAAAAGCTGAAGAAGCAGGCATCACACCACAAGAGTATGTGGATGGTATGGCTGTTGGTGTTAAGGACCTCTGGCAACTTTTGGATATCTCATACGATAAATTCATCCGTACGACTGATGATTACCATGAAAAAGTTATTGCTCAAGTTTTCGAGCGTCTCTTGGAACAAGGAGATATCTATCTTGGTGAATACTCTGGTTGGTACTCAGTTTCAGACGAAGAATTCTTCACTGAAAGCCAGTTGGTAGAAGTTTACCGTGATGATCAAGGTAATGTCATTGGTGGGGTAGCTCCATCAGGACATGAGGTAGAGCTTGTTTCTGAAGAATCCTATTTCTTTAAACTCAGCAACTACGCAGACCGTTTGACTGCCTTCTTTAAAGAACACCCAGAATTTATCCAACCTGATGGTCGTATGAATGAAATGCTTAAAAACTTCATCGAGCCAGGCTTGGAAGATTTGGCTGTGTCACGTACAACCTTCACTTGGGGAGTAAAAGTACCGTCAGATCCAAAACACGTGGTTTATGTGTGGATTGATGCTCTTATCAACTATATCACTGCCCTTGGTTATGGTCAGGATGAGCATGGTAACTTTGATTTGTTCTGGCAAAATGATGAAAACCACGAAATTATCCACATGATTGGTAAGGATATTCTTCGTTTCCACTCAATCTACTGGCCAATCATCCTTATGGCTCTTGATTTGCCATTGCCTACACGTCTTGTTGCCCACGGTTGGTTCGTCATGAAAGACGGTAAGATGTCTAAGTCTAAAGGAAACGTGATCTATCCAGAAATGTTGGTAGAGCGTTTTGGTCTTGATCCACTCCGTTACTACCTTATGCGTAGTCTTCCTGTCGGTTCAGATGGTACCTTCACACCAGAAGACTATGTGGCCCGTATCAACTACGAGTTGGCTAATGACCTTGGGAACCTTCTCAACCGTACAGTTGCCATGATTAACAAGTATTTCGGTGGTCAAGTGCCTGCCTATGTTGAGAACGTTACAGACTTTGATGCTGATTTGGCTAAGGTTGTGGCTGAAAATATTGAAGAATTCCACAAACAAATGAATGCTGTAGATTTCCCACGTGCCTTGGACGCCGTTTGGAACATCATTTCACGTACCAATAAGTATATTGATGAAACAGCTCCTTGGGTACTTGCCAAAGAGGATGGTGACAAGGAACAATTGGCAGCGGTTATGGCTCACTTGGCGGCTAGCCTTCGTGTGGTAGCCCACCTCATCCAACCATTCATGATGACAACTTCAAATGCCATTATGGAACAACTTGGATTGCCAGTAGCATTTGACCTTGAAAATCTTGAACTTTCTGGCTTCCCAGAAAATGTGACAGTCGTTTCAAAAGGAACTCCAATCTTCCCACGTCTTGACATGGACGAAGAAATTGCCTACATCCAATCTCAAATGAACGCAGGCAAACCTCAAGAGAAAGAATGGAACCCAGAAGAGGTCGAACTTAAGTCTGAAAAAGACCAAATCAAATTTGAAGACTTCGACAAGGTTGAAATACGTGTCGCTGAAGTTAAAGAAGTGGAAAAAGTCGAAGGTTCAGACAAATTACTTCGCTTCCGTCTTGACGCTGGCGACGGAGAAGACCGCCAAATCCTCTCAGGTATCGCTAAATTCTATCCAAACGAACAAGAATTGGTCGGCAAAAAACTTCAAGTCGTGGCTAACCTCAAACCACGTAAGATGATGAAGAAATATGTCAGCCAAGGTATGATTCTTTCCGCAGAGCATGATGGCAAACTCACTGTTTTGACAGTGGATCCATCTGTTCCAAACGGAAGTGTGATTGGGTAAAATATTATATAAAAACAGTTTTTCAATTCGTAGAATTACTAAACTGTTTTTTACTAAACTTCGGTTGTGAGTAAAGCGCTTGAAACACATCTAAGTCTAGCACTTAGGAGTTCTGATTCCTTAAAACTGAAAATTATTTTCTGGAGAATGTCACCTAAGCTCCGTCACTACTTGAAGAAAGTCCCAAGAGGAGCTGGTGTATAAGAAAAACGAGTTCAGTCGAACTCGTTTTCTTATACACTATATTTCAATAAATGCTTAATGCGTTCTACACTTTCATCAGGACCATAAGCATTTGGGTATCGGTCTAGTTTACTAATAGCATCAAGGTCTGCTTGGTCTAGGTGGAAGTCAAAGCTATCAAAGTTTTCCTTCATTCGTTCGATATGGGTACTTTTAGGAATGGTCAGAATGCCTTGTTGGGTTTGCCATCTGAGGATGACCTGAGCGACTGTCTTGCCATGTTTTTCAGCGATAGCAGTCAGAGTTGAGTCCTGAAAAATACCATCCTCTCCTCTGTGAAAAGGAGCCCAGGCTTGTGTTAGGGTACCAAATTCCTTATCAGCTTTCTGGATAAGTTTGTGTTGTTTATAGGGATGCAACTCGATTTGATTGACTGCTGGAATAACAGGTGTTTGCAAGGCAAAATCTGCCAAACGTCCTGTTGAGAAGTTAGAAACCCCAATGGCTCTAATAAGTCCTTCATGCTGAAGCTCAATCATAGCACGCCAGGCACCATGTAAGTCGCCAAAAGGTTGATGAATCAAATATAAATCAAGATAGTCAGTATCTAGTTTGCGAAGTGTTTCTTTTAGGGCTAATTTGGTATCTTCGTAGCCGAGCTGGCTAATCCAGGCTTTACTAGTCAAGAAAATATCCTCTCGAGGGATACCAGATGCCTTAATAGCACGTCCCACGGCTTCCTCATTTCGATAAAGACTAGCAGTATCAATTAATCGATAGCCTACAGAAAGAGCGTCTTCAACGGCTTTTTGACATTCCTTTTGATCGAAAATTTGCCAGACACCAAAACCAAGCACGGGTATTTTGATGCCATTGTTAAGTGTTTGAAATTCCATTTTCTTCTCCTTAGTGGTGGGGTAGTAAGCTATCCTGAATTTCCTCGATAAATGCTTGAATAATTGCGGATTGTTTCTGTTTATTATTTGTCACAAACCCCAAGGTATGCTTTGGACTGTTCTTCAGTGGAAGTAAAACAATTTGGTCTTTAATGAAACTATTAACAATACCGAGGCCAGAAGCGTAACTATCTGAGGCACAGAGCAAATTCATGACACTGCCTCGGTCATTACTGTAAATCACTTGTTGGTCAGGCAGAACCTCGAGAGGATCTTCGTCAAAATGAATTCCAGAGCTTTCTTGACGAAAGCGGACCTGTGGGTATCCCTCTAAATCTTTGAGATTGAGGGATTTTTTGTGAGCTAGGGGATGTTGGCGACCTAAGAAAATCTTGGTTTCAAACTCTCCGAGTGGGGTGAAAGTCAGATCCATGTGTTGGAAACTGCGTTCTAAGATATGGTCGTTATCTTCATCTAGATAAATAATCCCCAGATCACTTTCGAAGCTTTCAACGCTTTTGAGAATCTTCCTAGTTGTTGTTTCAATCAGTTGAAATTCTTGATAATCACTACGAAAACGTTGGGCAATGTGAGCCATGGGAAGTGACAAGAAATCGTAGTGGTGACTGGCAACAGTGAATGATTTCTTAAAGGATTTTCGATAGCGTCCTTCTAGTAGATCTAGCTCTCCAAGAATACGTTTGGCGTATTTGAGAAAATCATGACCGTCATCAGTTAGTTTAGCTCCTGTATTGGAACGTTCAAAGAGTTGGACTCCAAGTTCTTCTTCTAAATCACGGATGGATGCTGAGAGATTAGGTTGAGTCAAAAAGAGTTTTTTAGCAGCCTTACTAAAAGACCCTGTTTCAGCGATAGTCTGAACATAGCGACATTGTTGAAAATTCATAAGCATCCCCTTTGAAAAATATGATTGTAGGTCATATTATAACAAAATGAGAAGTCTAAAATCAGCAAAATTCTGATAGGAATAGATGAAGACCTGATATGAAATTTCTATGATTAAATCGTTTTAGGAGTAATAATGGAAATTGAGATAAGTTGTAAGAATGTGGTGCTGATAAATGAAAAACTGCATCCCCAGGTTAGACACCAAAAATCTAACTTGTGGGATGCAGTTTGAAATATTAGTCATTAAGATATCTAATGGCTTTCAATTTTTTAGGACGAATAAGGAAGAGTCCTAGGGCAATTAAAGGTAGCCAGAAAATGAAATGCCAGATACTTGTAGCTGGTGCAGCCTGTGTTGATTGCGAGAGAAGGACACTGGCAAAATCAATCAAAAAGTGCAGAACAATAGTCCACCAGAGGCTACCGGTACGTAGGTAAATAGCAGCAAAGAATATGCCTATAGCTGTCGCATAATAAACCTGGAACAAGGTAGCGTTCAAGGGCTGGTGAGTGAGGTTTCCAAGATGGGCCAGTCCAAAAAATATGGCAGATAAGAAAACGACTCCTAAAACCTGTTTTGAAGATCTAATACCATCTTGAAAGGCGAGTTTAAGGAAAAGTCCACGAAAAAAATATTCCTCAAAAAACCCGGCTCCTAAGGCAATAACCAAGGCAGTTCCTATCATGTGAGGTGCTTTACTGATCCCAAAAGCAACCGCAGAAACATAGAAGAAATCTGCCAAAAGAAGAAACCAACAAACCCCTAAGGTTTCAGACCAACTTATCTTTTTAGTCGATTTGATCTTTAATCCGAAACGCCTCTGTACGATGAAATAGTATACACACATAAGGCCAAGTGTTTTAATGAGATAAGCTAGATAATCAGGCAAAGGC
The DNA here is from genome assembly GCF_041431705.1 of Streptococcus sp. 27098_8_74. Classification (NCBI taxonomy): domain Bacteria; kingdom Bacillati; phylum Bacillota; class Bacilli; order Lactobacillales; family Streptococcaceae; genus Streptococcus; species Streptococcus sp. 27098_8_74. The sequence goes on along the minus strand of NZ_JAPVYF010000004.1, from coordinate 79,905 downwards.
TTAAGAAGCAAAAGAAGTACAAGGTTCGCTAAAATAATACTAACCCCAAGAAGAATCAGCAATCTCATTTCTTTTTTTGTCATTGAAAAGTCCCCCAACTTTCTTAACATTTTTTTCTAGCATACGACGAAAAATGCTTAAAGTCAAGGTCTTGAAGGTGTTTTTTTGTGTTTTTAGTTATGAAGAGGCCAGTTATTGATGACCTGCTTCTAATAGGAAGCCTATTCTATCGTTGAAACAGTTTATTATGAGAAATAAATGAACAGTTATAAGAAAGTATTAAGTAAAAAACTCTGTAAAATCCTTACTAATTACTCTTTATTGTAAAGAAATGATTAAAATATAACAAAAGTGTGTCAAATTTTAAAAACATGTAGCAAATATATAATATTTTTTTCAGAAAACTATTGCCAAATTTTGAAAATCACGGTAGTATATTAAACGGTGAAGAAAATAGGTTAATAAAATGTTAACCAAGAAGGAGAAAGTGTAAATGAAAGTCAATCCATTTAAAACAACATTGTATTCAAGCGTATTGCTTGCAGGGCTCGCGGCTACAAGCGTAGCAGCTGCGGATGAAGCTAAAGATGTAACAACAACTACTGATACTGATGCAACCGTATCAAATACGGCTGCAGAATCAAGTGCTAACCTTGTTAAAACAACAGGTGATGCAGCAGTTGTTACTACAGTACCTGGAACAGAAGAAAAAACTACTACTGAAACAGATACTACTGTAAAAACAACAACTAAAGCTATTGCTGAAGTTTCAAATCCTGACTTCGATAATGCTGTTGAAGCTGCAACAACGACTGCAGCAGCATCAAAAGATTCTGCTGATGTTAAAGCTGTCCAAAATCAAGCAGCTAAAGATGCTCAAGAAGCTTCAAATACAGTTGTTTCTGAAAATAAATTGACTCGTGAAGAAGCTGATGCAGCTCTTACATCTGCTAAAGCAAATGTTGTTGCAACAGGGGGATTCACAGCTACAGAAGAAGCAGGTGTTAAACACACTAGCGTTGAAGCTGCTAACAATGACAATAAAGTTCAAACAACAGCTTTGACAACTGCGGTTTCAGAATATAAACAAAAACTTGCAGATTACAAGACACAATTGGATAAATACTACCAAGACGTTCTTGCTTATGCTGCTTGGGAAAAATCATACAAAGAGTACACTGGTGGAACAACAGCTCGTCTTTTGACAAAAGGCTTGGCTGAAAATGCTACTGGCTTGATCTATAAAACAGAATCTGATGCCACTATGACTGTTGAAAACTCAGCAGGTTCTGTTGACTACTTGGATAAAACAATCCAATCAGGTCACTCAGTAGATGAAATCCTTGAACAATTCAACACATCTCGTTACATTCCAAGTGACTTTAGTGCAGCTAACGGTACACAATACACTATCAATGCTGACGGTGAATACACTGAAGATGTATGGTTGAAGATGGCTACAGGTCAAACATTGACTGTAACATACAACAACCTAAACGGAACATCATTCAATGGTACTCCAGTTAAGAAAATTGTTGCAACTTACACTTTGGTAGAAACACCAAGTACAGATGGTTCAGCCATTGTTAAGTTGTACCACGATCCAACTAAGACACTTTTCATTGGTTCACAAACTGACGACACTAACAAAAAACTTCACGTTAAGATGAACTTGAACTTCTTTGATTCTGAGTCATCAGTGACACCACTTGATTTGTCTAAGAACGGATCAGTTTTGAGTATCTCATCACTTAACCACTGGAACACTGAGCTTGGAAACCACATTGAAAAAGTTGGTTTGAATGGTAATGAATACGTTCAAATTCCTGGTTCATCTATCACTTTACATGAAGATGGTTATGCTTATGCAACAAATGATAACGAATTTGTGGCTAACGGTTCACGCTTTAACAGTGACCCAACAGTTGATCCAACAACTGATGAAGTTACAGATGAAGGTTGGGATGCTATTAACCCAGACGGAACACCTCGTACGAAGAATGCCTACTATGGTGCTGCTGCAACAATCTTCAAGGGTGAACCAATGGACTTCATCGTAAGTGGAAATAACCTTAACGTTCCAACTGCTTACTGGTTTGCAACTAACTCAACAGTAGTTGTTCCTGAATTGCCAGAAGAACCAAACAAACCTGTTCTTCCAAATACTGTTTCAGCAAAAGTTACTTACCACAAAAACTTTGTATCTGTTGAAGAAACAACTGAGAAACCAAAACCTCAAGTACCAACAACTCCAACAGAACCTACACCAGGTAAACCTGTAACACCAACATCAGTACCTGTAAAAGAAGAAGCTCCAGCTCTTCCAGCTACTGGTGAAAAATCAACAGCAGCTTCTGCAGCAGCAGGTGCAGCTATGGTGACATCAGCTTTAGCCTTGTTCGGTATTTCAACTTACAAACGTAAACACTAAGATAATACATAAAAAAGCTAGGAAAATTTCCTAGTTTTTTTAGTTTGGAAAAATCAAGTTAACCAGAAATAATAAAGATGAAATTTTCTGACATTTACTGAAATTACTTGATTTCGACTGAAAAAAGAAAAACAGATATACATTTTCTAATTTTTTCAAAATCGCAAGAAAAGCCTATATTATAAGCTTTTCTTTATAGTTAACTATGTGTAAAACAAGGGGGTAAATATTATTTTCAAAAAATATGAAATAAATTAATTGACAAAAAATTATAATACAGTATAATAGATTGTGTTAGGAAGAGTTTGTTTTTTTGGCAGGGTGACTCCCTAGTCAAAAAGGACTAGCTTAGAATCTGGAATTCTAAGTTATCAAATTCCAATGTTTCATTGTGATGATTTAAAAAAGAGAAGATTTAAACAGCAAAAAATTAGATTAATCGATTTAATACATCAGCATCATCGTAGCGGGAGCTAGCGGTATTTTTAATCCGTGTAGAGCAAACGACAGATTCAAAAACAGCAGAATCGGTAGAGACTAATCGTCAAAAGCGAAGAGGGAAAGAAAATAAAGCAGTAACTGCTAATATACCTATCAGAAGGTGGACTAAACCTAATGACTGATAGGTGGTATGTTTTGAGAGTGGCTTTTTTAGCCAATACTCTTCTAGGAAATAGTATCTTGTAAGCAGTATGACGTTCTGCGTAAAGAAGCTAGAGGGAAAGTTCTTCAGATTGACTGACTATCAATCATAAGATACTCTTGACTAGAAACCATTTTGGACCAACACGGTTTTGCGTTTGTTGGTATTGAACTGCACCTAGGGAAATGGTGGTTCAATGTTAGTAAATAAAGACTTTAACTTGTAAAAGTCTAAAATTGTTTTATCTCATTATCAACTCAAGGATTAAGTTTTTAGTGGGATTGCGGAACAAAAGGGTGATAAGCATATTGGGATGATGCTTCAGTGACGGAATTTGACCAGATGTTTGTGAGAGCATCTGTCTATGCTACAATAGCTATTTTTAATGGTTATGTGGGATAGAAACTGTTTTCAAAATCCTGATTCCTAGGAAAATTGGGGGATTTTCCTTGAAGAATTGAGATTGTTGAAAAGAGATCAAATGGACTGAGCGGCACTTGTATCCCAAGGTAAGCAATACACCTATAAACCTAAGTTTCCATACAGCAGGGAGCAAGTTTCAGTTTGAATGGGGGACGCATCTAGAGTAATCTAGATGTTTTTTTATTTTGTGAATTCTTTTACGAATAAGTAAGAGAGTGCACGAAGGAGAGAGTCATGTTAATTGCAAGAAATCAGGAGGGGAAGCTCGTTTCAGCTCTAGAAACCAGTTTGCAACGTAAGGAATCCTATAGCTGTCCTGGTTGCCAGGGAGTTGTTCTTCTGAGACATGGCCAGGTAATGTGTCCACATTTTGCTCATAAGTCTTTGCAAGATTGTCAGTTCTTCTCGGAGAATGAATCGGCCCAACATTTATCCCTTAAGGCAGCTTTGTATAAATCTTTGGTTAATCATGGTGAAAAAGTAAGTATTGAAAAAGTTTTGTCTGAGATGGGGCAAATTGCAGATTTATTTGTTGGCGATTCCCTGGCTCTAGAAGTTCAGTGTTCTCGGTTATCCCAGCAACGTTTGAGAGAGAGGACATGTGCCTATCACCAAGCAGGTTACGAAGTGCGTTGGCTTTTGGGTGAGGAACTCTGGTTGAATGGACGTTTAACAGACCTACAGCGGGACTTTCTCTATTTTACGGCTAAGATAGGATTTCACCTATGGGAGCTTGATTGGAAGAAAGAGGAAATTAGACTTAAGTATCTCATCTATGAGGATATTTTTGGGAAAATCTATTATTTAACTAAGGCTTGGCCGTTAACCGAAAATCTCATGACAGTTTTACGTTTTCCTTATCAAGCAGAGCAGGTTGAGACTTATCAAGTAACTCAGCGAAAGAAGGTCTCACATGTGATTCAACGAGAATTAATGGGGAAAAATCCAAGGTGGATGAGAAGGCAGGAAAAAGCCTATCTTAAGGGAATGAATTTGTTATGCCTGTCTGATCAGGATTTTTTTCCACAAGTGAGATTTCCAGAATCTAAGCAGGGTTTTGTACAAATTAGACAGTCACTTGAAGGTTTTGAAAAGCTTTTTATGCAATATTATCGAAAAAGGCATTTTTCTTATCGACAAACTCTCTACTCTCCCACCTTTTATGCTAAAATAGTAAAGAATAGATACAATTAAGGAGAATATTATGTCAGACAATCGTGCTCATTTAGAAGAGAAATACACATGGGATTTGACGACCATTTTTGCGACAGATGCAGATTGGGAGACTGAATATGAAAGCACTGTTCAGGATTTGAAGAAGGCTAGTGCTTATGCAGGTCATCTCTTAGATTCTGCTAAGAACTTGCTTGAGGCAACAGAACTTTATATGAGCCTTATGCGTCGCTTGGAGAAAATCTATGTCTATGCGTCAATGAAAAATGACCAAGACACAACAGTAGGTCTGTATCAAGAGTACCAAGCAAAGGCCTCAAACCTTTACTCACAGTTGAGTGAAGCCTTTGCTTACTTTGAGCCTGAATTTATGGCCTTGGATGATAAGAAATTAGCTGAGTTTAAAGAACAAGAGCCAGGTCTTGGACTTTATGACCATTATTTCGAACGCCTTTTGGCAAACAAGGACCACGTTCTTTCTCAAGAAGCTGAAGAGCTCTTGGCAGCAGCCGGTGATATCTTCAACGGTCCAACGGATACCTTCAATGTCTTGGATAATGCTGATATCCTCTTCCCATGGGTATCAGATGGTCAAGGGGATGTGGTTGAGTTGACACATGGTAACTTTATCACTCTTATGGAATCTAAGGACCGTGACATTCGTAAGGGAGCCTATGAAGCGATGTATGGGACTTACGAACAGTTCCAACATACTTATGCACAAACACTCCAAGGCGTTGTCAAGGTTCACAATTACCAAGCCAAAGTTCGTCACTATAATTCAGCACGTCATGCAGCACTTGCGGCTAACTTTATTCCAGAGAGTGTTTATGACTCACTCTTGGAATCAGTGAACAAGCATTTGCCACTTTTGCACCGTTACCTTGATTTGCGTAAGAAGGTCTTGGGGCTTGATGAGCTTAAGATGTATGACGTCTATACACCACTTTCTGAGACTGAAACTGCTCTTACTTATGAAGAATCCCTCAAGAAAGCAGAAGAAGTCTTGGCAATCTTTGGTGAAGAGTATAGTAAAGGGGTTCATGCAGCCTTTACGGAACGTTGGATTGACGTTCACCCTAACAAAGGAAAACGTTCAGGTGCCTACTCAGGTGGGGCTTATGATACCAATGCCTTCATGCTTTTGAACTGGCAAGACACTTTGGATAATCTCTTTACCTTGGTTCACGAGACTGGTCATAGTTTGCATTCAACGTTTACACGTCAGACTCAACCATATGTTTACGGAGATTACCCAATCTTCTTGGCGGAAATTGCGTCTACAACCAATGAAAATATCTTGACAGAAACGCTGCTTAAAGAGGTTAAAGATGACAAGACACGTTTTGCTATTCTTAACCACTATTTGGATGGTTTCAAGGGAACTGTCTTCCGTCAAACGCAATTTGCCGAGTTTGAACATGCTATACACGAAGCAGATGCATCTGGTCAAATCTTGACAGCGGACTTCATGAATAAGCTTTATGCAGAGCTCAATGAGAAATACTATAACCTTAAAGCTGAAGATAACTACGAAATTCAGTTTGAGTGGGAACGTATTCCGCATTTCTACATGAATTACTATGTCTACCAATACGCTACAGGATTTGCTGCAGCAAGCTACTTGGCTGAAAAAATTGTTCACGGTACTGAAGAAGATAAGGAAGCTTACCTTACTTACCTTAAGGCGGGAAGCTCAGACTATCCTTTGGAAGTCATCAAGAAAGCTGGTGTTGATATGACCAATACCGACTACTTGGATGCTGCCTTCAAAGTTTTTGAAGACCGTCTCGTTGAATTGGAAGACTTGGTTGAAAAAGGTGTTCACCTTTCTTAAAAAGAAGTCACTATAAGAGAGAATCATTCTGAATCAGGATGATTCTTTTTATGTTTAAAAACGAACATTTACTAGAATATAAGTTCTAATTGATATGGAAATATATGGATGAGCATATTTATAGCCCCTAGTTTATATTCATGATAGACTAAAAACCTAACGTTTTATAGTTGATAAGTGAACAATGTTCAGAAATAGAAAGTAGGTTTTTGTGAAAACAACCAATCGTTATCTTGTAGCAACATGTGGTGTCTTACTCCATCTCATGTTGGGGTCTACCTATGCTTGGAGTATCTATCGTAATCCTATTATGGCCCAGACTGGCTGGGATCAATCTTCAGTTTCTTTTGCCTTTTCGTTGGCCATCTTTTGTCTAGGACTCTCTGCAGCTTTCATGGGGCGTCTGGTTGAAAAATTTGGTCCTAGGGTGACTGGAAGTATGTCGGCTGTTCTCTATGCTGGGGGAAATATTCTGACAGGAGTTGCCATTGCTCATGGAGAGCTGTGGATGCTTTATCTTGGTTATGGTATTCTTGGTGGTCTAGGACTGGGTGTGGGTTATATTACACCTGTTTCAACTATTATTAAGTGGTTTCCTGATAAGCGTGGACTTGCGACTGGCCTTGCCATTATGGGCTTTGGCTTTGCCTCGCTGCTAACTAGTCCCATTGCTCAATATCTGATTCAGGCACGTGGTGTTGAGCAGACCTTTTATATTTTGGGAGTCGTTTATTTTGTTGTTATGCTATTTGTCTCACAATTCATTAAACGACCAAGTGTAGAGGAAGGACAACTGTTGGCTGACAAGAGTCCAAACCGTCAGGCTGCTGATTTGAGCAAGGGAGTTACGGCTAATGAGGCCCTGAAATCATCAACTTTCTACTGGTTATGGCTTATTCTGTTTATCAATATTTCTTGTGGCTTAGCCCTTGTCTCTGCTATTTCTCCAATGGCTCAAGATATGGTTGGGATGTCAGCGGAATCAGCGGCGGTTGTTGTAGGTGTTATGGGAATCTTTAATGGTTTTGGTCGCCTTCTGTGGGCAGGCTTGTCGGATTATATTGGGCGTCCGAAGACCTTTATTCTCCTCTTTGTGGTTAATATTGTTATGGCCGTCCTCCTAATTGTCCTGCAAGTGCCACTTGTCTTTGTGGTTGCGATGGCTGTTCTGATGACTTGCTACGGGGCAGGATTCTCCTTGATTCCTCCATACCTTAGCGATATCTTTGGGGCAAAGGAGTTGGCTACCCTTCATGGTTACATTTTGACTGCCTGGGCGATGGCGGCCTTAGTGGGGCCAATGCTCTTGTCGGTAACCTACGAATTGACAAAATCATACCAGATGACCTTGCTTGTTTTCATCGCTCTTTACGTGGTGGCTTTGGTCATTGCTCACCTCTTGAAAAAGAGGGGGTTACGTCAAGTAGCCTAATGATGACGATTTGATTTATAGATAAGAAAAATCTCTAGCACTCGCTAGGGATTTTTTATATAATAAAACACATGGTTAAATCATATAGTAAAAACGCAAATCACAACATGCGACGTCCTGTAGTCAACAAGGATATCGTGGACTACATGCGAACGCATCTTCAGGAAAATAAAGGGCATTTGGCTGAACTGGAGGCCTTTGCTCGTAAGGAGAATATTCCAATTATCCAGCACGAGGTTGTTGCTTATTTCCGATTTTTATTGCAGACCTTGCAGCCTAAGAAAATCCTTGAGGTAGGAACAGCTATTGGTTTTTCAGCCCTTCTTATGGCTGAATATGCGCCTGATGCTCAGATTACAACGGTTGATCGTAATGAAGAAATGATTGGATTTGCCAAGGAAAATCTAGCCAAGTATGACAGTCGCAAACAAATTACCTTGGTCGAAGGAGATGCAGCAGAAGTTTTGCAAGATTTGGACACTGACTATGATTTTGTCTTTATGGACTCAGCCAAGTCTAAATATATCGTCTTTCTGCCTGAAATCCTAAAACGTCTCAAGGTAGGTGGTGTCATCGTCTTTGATGATATCTTCCAAGGTGGGGACATTGCCAAAGACATCATGGAAGTTCGTCGTGGTCAGCGTACGATTTACCGTGGCTTGCATCGTCTTTTCGATGCGACCTTAGATAACCCTGGTTTGACTGCTAGTTTGGTCCCTATGAGTGACGGACTTCTTATGCTTCGGAAAAATTCTGAAAATATTATCTTGCCAGATTAAGCATTATTTAAGTAAGTGTGGTATAATAACAAAGATATTGACAATTTAAGGAGTAGATAGAATGGCTAAAGAAAATGAAAACCTTGAGTCAACAGAAGAAACTGTTGAAGAGGTTGTAGCAGACAAAGACGCAGAACAAGAGCATCTTGATCGCCAAAAAGAAGAAGAGGAAAGCATCGCCCTCGCCAGTGAAAAAGCAAAGGAAAAAGCTAAACGTGCTAAAACGAAAAAGACACGTGATGCTGGTAAACCAAGCTCAGGTGGTCGCTTCCTTGGAGGTCTTGCCCTTGTAGCTGTTTCAGCCCTCGTTGGTGCAGGTATTACGTATGTTTCTCTAGGTAACGAAACAACTGAAGAAACAACTTTGGTATCTATGAAGGGTGATACTGTTACTGTTGGTGATGTTTTTGATTCACTTAAAGGTAGCAGCCAAACACAACAAAGTGTTTTGAGTGCAACTTTGCAAAAGGCTCTTGAAAAAGAATATGGTAGCAAGGTCAGCAAAGAAGACGTTGACAAAGCTTATAAGCAAGCTTCAGAACAATACGGAGATCAATTCTCACAAGTACTTGCAGCCTATGGTCAAACAGAAGAATCATACCGTAATCAAATCCGTACACAAAAATTGGTTGAGTATGCTGTTAACCAAGCCGCACAAAAAGATTTGACGGAAGCAAATTACAAGGCTGCCTATGATAACTACACACCAAATACAGAGGTGCAAGTGGTTTCAACTACTGATAAAGCAGTTGCAGATAAAGTAGACTCTGAAGCTAAGGCAGAAGGAGCAGATTTCTCACAAGTAGCTAAAGATAACAGCTTGGAAGTGACTTCTAAGACAGTTAACTCGGCTTCTCAAGACTTCCCAGCAGATGTTTTGACAGCAGCTTTCAAACAAGATGCTAATGCCGTTTCTGACGTAGTGACTGTTTCAAACAGCTCAACTGGTGCTGCGACTTACTACATCGTCAAAACTGTTTCAAAATCTGAGAAAAATGCAGATTGGAAAAACTATAAGGATGATTTGACTAAGGTTATCATCAATGGTAAGAAATCTGATACTAACTTTACTAACTCAGTGATTGCTAAGGTCCTTAAGAAATACAATGTTAAAGTTGTAGACAAGGCCTTTAGCGCAATTCTTGACCAGTATGTGACTGGTTCTGGAGCTTCATCAAGTTCATCATCAAGCTCTAGCAAATAAATCACAAGATAGAGTTGATAATGCTATTATCAGCTTGACCTAAGACCTAAAACACGTTAAAATGGAGAGTGGCTGAAAGTTCTAATATCATGACATTTTTAGCCTTTCCTTTGAGATTGGTAATCATCGCTTCTGATACAGAAAAATGGCGGTCGCTGCGAGCCATGGACGAATCTGGTTACTTGCTACTCAAAGTTCACAATTAAAGACAAATAAGAATGACAAGTTCATTGAATGAAGGTGGTACCGCGGTTCACGTCGCCCTTCGTTTAGTGGTCTTGTCTTTTATTCTTCGGGTATTTTCTGAATGAAATGTATGGCAATATTGGAGGTAGCGTATGAAAACCTATTTTGTCAAACAGAAGTTTCGATTGGGTGGCGAACGCTTTGATATCAAGGATGATCAAGGTAGAGTTGCCTATCAGGTCGAAGGATCCTTTTTTAAGATTCCAAAGACCTTTACGATTTTTGGCGAGGATGGTCGTGAGATCAGTCATATCACCAAGGAGCCTATTAGTCTCTTACCCAAATTTACGGTGGATTTACAGGATGGTTCGAGTTTTTACATTCGTAAAAAATTAACCTTTCTTCGTGATAAGTATGATGTCGATAATCTTGGCTTGCGAATAGAGGGGAATATTTGGGACCTGGATTTTCAACTGCTTAATAGTCAAAATCAGGTAGTTGCTAGGATTCAAAAGGAGCTCTTTCATCTGACATCGACTTATACAGTTACTGTTTATGAAAATACTTACGCAGATTTAGCCATTTCCCTATGTGTCGCTATTGACTATGTGGAAATGCTCGAGAATAGCTCAAAATAAGAAACAATTGATTAAGGAGAAACAATGAAACAACTTACTTCAGCACAAATTCGTCAAATGTGGCTTGATTTCTGGAAATCAAAAGGTCACGCTGTTGAACCATCAGCTAACTTGGTTCCAGTTAACGACCCAACCCTTCTTTGGATTAACTCAGGGGTTGCCACTTTGAAAAAATACTTTGATGGCTCTGTGATTCCTGAAAATCCACGTATTACCAACTCACAAAAAGCTATCCGTACCAACGATATCGAAAACGTTGGTAAGACAGCTCGTCACCACACAATGTTTGAAATGCTTGGTAACTTCTCAGTTGGTGACTACTTCCGTGATGAAGCTATTGAGTGGGGTTATGAGCTTTTGACAAGCCCAGAGTGGTTTGATTTTCCAAAAGACAAACTTTACATGACTTACTATCCAGATGATAAAGATTCATACAACCGTTGGATTGCCTGCGGTGTTGAACCAAGTCATTTGATTCCAATTGAAGATAACTTCTGGGAAATCGGTGCTGGACCTTCAGGACCAGATACTGAAATCTTCTTTGACCGTGGCGAAGACTTTGACCCTGATAATATTGGTATCCGTTTGCTTGAAGAAGATATTGAAAACGATCGTTACATTGAAATTTGGAACATCGTTTTGTCACAATTCAACGCAGACCCAGCAGTTCCACGTTCAGAATACAAGGAACTTCCTAATAAAAACATTGATACGGGCGCAGGTCTTGAACGTCTTGTAGCCGTAATGCAAGGGGCTAAAACAAACTTTGAAACAGACCTCTTCATGCCTATTATTCGTGAAATCGAAAAAATGTCTGGTAAAACTTACGATCCAGATGGTGACACAATGAGCTTCAAGGTTATAGCTGACCACATTCGTTCATTGGCATTTGCCATCGGTGATGGTGCTCTTCCAGGTAATGAAGGTCGTGGTTATGTCCTTCGTCGTCTTCTCCGTCGTGCCGTAATGCACGGTCGTCGTCTCGGCATTTCTGACGCTTTCTTGTACAAACTTGTTCCAACTGTTGGTCAAATTATGGAAAGCTATTACCCAGAAGTTCTTGAGAAGAAAGACTTTATCGAGAAGATTGTTAAACGTGAAGAAGAAACCTTTGCACGTACCATCGATGCAGGTTCAAGCATGCTTGACGAGCTTCTTGCTAACCTTAAGAAATCTGGTAAAGATACGCTTGAAGGTAAAGACATCTTTAAACTTTACGATACTTACGGATTCCCAGTGGAATTGACAGAAGAGTTGGCTGAAGATGAAGGCTTCAAGATTGACCATGAAGGTTTCAAAGCTGCCATGAAAGAACAACAAGACCGTGCACGTGCTAGCGTGGTTAAAGGTGGTTCTATGGGGATGCAAAATGAAACCCTCGCTAACATCACTGAACCATCTGAGTTCTTGTATGAAGCGGAAACTGCTGAAAGCCGTTTGAGCGTCATCGTTGCTGATGATGCTCGTCATGATAGTGTTAACTCTGGTCAAGCCCTCCTTGTCTTTGAACAAACACCATTCTACGCTGAAATGGGTGGACAAGTAGCAGACCACGGTACAATCTCAGATGCAGCTGGTACAGTCGTTGCGCGTGTGGTTGACGTTCAACGTGCACCAAATGGACAAGCCCTTCACACTGTTGAAGTTGAAGGTGAACTTGTTGTAGGAGCTAACTACAAACTTGAAATTGACCACACACGTCGTCACCGTGTCATGAAGAACCACACAGCGACTCACCTCTTGCACGCTGCCCTTCATAACATCGTCGGTGATCATGCTGTTCAAGCCGGTTCTCTTAACGAACAAGAATTCTTGCGTTTCGACTTCACTCACTTTGAGGCTGTAACTCCAGAAGAATTGCGTGCTATCGAAGAACAAGTCAACGAAGAAATCTGGAAAGCTACTCCAGTAACAACTATTGAAACAGACATTGACACTGCTAAATCAATGGGAGCTATGGCCCTCTTTGGTGAAAAATATGGTAAGAATGTTCGTGTCGTTTCAATCGGTGATTACTCTGTTGAGCTTTGTGGTGGTACGCACGTTGCCAACACTGCTGAAATCGGTATGTTCAAGATTGTCAAAGAAGAGGGTATCGGTTCAGGAACACGCCGTATCTTGGCAGTGACATCACGTGAAGCTTACCTTGCTTACCGTGAAGAAGAAGATGCCCTCAAAGCAATCGCAGCAACACTTAAAGCACCACAATTGAAAGAAGTGCCTAACAAGGTTGCTAGCCTTCAAGAGCAATTGCATGCCCTTCAAAAAGAAAATGCAGCGCTTAAAGAAAAGGCAGCTGCAGCTGCAGCTGGTGACGTCTTCAAAGATGTTAAAGAAGCTAACGGTGTTCGTTACATTGCTAGCCAAGTAGAAGTTTCTGATGCAGGTGCCCTTCGTACCTTTGCGGACCAATGGAAACAAGCAGACTACTCTGATGTCCTTGTCCTTGCAGCTCACATTGGCGAAAAAGTTAATGTCCTCGTAGCAAGCAAGTCTAAAGATGTTCACGCAGGTAATGTTATCAAGGTTCTCGCACCAATCGTATCAGGTCGTGGTGGTGGTAAACCAGATATGGCCATGGCCGGTGGTAGCGATGCCAATGGTATCCAAGATCTTCTTTCAGCAGTAGCAGAACAGCTCTAAGATGTGATACAATAAAAGTAACTTGAAAAGGTAGGATGAAAATCCTATCTTTTTTCTTTGTAAGTGGTATTGAAAGTAATGATTATTTTCGTTTCATAATTGAAATAGTGAATACTGAGTGGTATACTATTACAAATCATAAAAATTATAATAGTTTCAAGTAAAAGGGAGCTAGCGATGTTTGGACAAGACTTTGGTCATCGGTTAAGAGAGTTGAGATTAGCAAAAGGACTCACTAAAGAAAAATTTTGTGAAGGGGATGAGGTTTTATCAGTACGACAATTGACACGTATAGAAACAGGGAAGTCTCAACCTAAACTAGAAACCTTAGAGCACTTGGCAAGACGTCTGAATATATCTTTATCGGAATTGCTTGGAGAGAGAGCTATAGGCTCAAAGTTGCCGGTAGAATACCTCAATCTCAAATATCAATTGATGCATGCGACTAGTCTAGATAAGCCAAATAACCTAATGAAACTAGACGAAAAGCTGGGTAAAATTATTGATATCTATTATGATGATTTGCCAGTTGATGAACAGAGGGTAGTTGATATCTTACAGTCAAAACTTTACTCATATACTTCAAAGACACACCAAAAATTTGGCATGAGCATATTGGAGAAGAGTTTACCATCATTATGTGAGAAAAGGGTATACGGTATCAATGACCTACTACTTATAGAACTATATCAAATCTCGTTAGGAGATGGTGATAGCATGCGGTCAGATGGGTTTAGTGAAGGGACTTTTTATACCATTTGTAGAAATCTAATAAATAGTTATGATAATATTCCCACGGAGTATTTATTTTTACTTAGGGATGCCTTATTAATGGTTCCAATAGTTGAATATGAACGAAAAAAGTTTCATTTATCGGAAGTAGCATTCAATCAACTGCATCACATTATGGAGGAAACTCAAGATTATCAGAAAAAACCAATTTTGAGAATGCTAGAGGGACAATATCTATATGTTGTAAAGAATGATATTTTTGAGGCTAAAAAGGCCTATCAAGAAGGGATAATCTTGGCTAGATTATTAGGAGATACCTCTTTAGCAGATATCATATCAGAGAAAATGAGAGATGCCATGAAAGAATAGAGCAGGACATACGTGTCCTGTTCTTTTTTTCTAATATGCAGTATATTATATCCATAAGAAGAACTAAAGAATATAACTTATTTCATCGAGATTTTTGAAAATGACACAGTCTAAAATAGAGTATTAAGGAGAATTATTATGAAACCTGCTACAAAACGTTTCACAACTTTAACTGCACTTGCTTTGACTTCCGTTCTATTACTTGGTGCATGTGGTAATAACAAGAAGGAAGCTACATTAACATCGAGCTCTAGTAAGGTTAGTCAGAAAGTGAAATCGACAAAACCATCTTCAAAAGAAAAAACTAAGAAGTCTGAGCAAAAGACAAAATCTTCTAGTTCAGAAGAGGTCTCAAAAGCAACCTCTGGAGAAACGGCTTCACAACCATCAGCCGGAAATGTTTCTGGATCTACTCAACAAGAAGTTGCTCCAACAAATCCTAGTGAAGAAACAGCTGAAGTAAATCAAGGAACTACGACAGAACAACCAGCTGCTTCGGCGGAACAAACACCAGCTACCACAGTAGTTGATGCTACGGCAATGGCTAATGGTGATTTCTCTAGTGTTGCTGGTACTTATCAAAATGACTTAGGGGACACAATTACAGTATCCCCATCCGGTAGTGTAACCCGTGTTGGTGCTGAAAGTGGTTATAGTGATACAAGTAGTCAGCTATTTAATGGTTTTGCTCAAGATGGCGGTTATGTAGCAGGTTTTGCTCATAATGATGGACCAACCAGTGACCCAATTTTCTTTGATAGTAACGGACAGATTCGTTTCGGTTCTGATGCGATATATGGTCGGATGCATGTTTACAATAAATTAGATTAATGGTATTGTCTCTCAGTACTTAAGAAAAGGAAATCACAAGTAGTAGAAGGAGCACACTTTAAAAATGTCTCAAAAAGAACAAGGAGAAGTAAGAAGTACTAGTGGTACCTTAAAGGGTATCTATCACTATTTGAATTCTCCCAGTCCTCATTTGTTTCCGTTTGTCTTTATTAGTAACGTAACAGATAGCTTTCAGATGTTTCGCGTGTGTAAGAATGGTGAGCCAATTGCCTTTCCTGTACTTCTACCAAATCAGTATAAAATTGTTTACATTAAGGACTTTCAAAATGTTAGCTCCTGTGATGAGATTACAGTGACTGAACATTTAGAAGAATACATTTATGATGAATCAGACTTAGACTAGATTGATACCTATAGTCAAATCAACTCAGAATGAATTAATTAATCTATTCAGATTTGCTTAATGTGTCAAGGAATTAGATGTAGCAAAAGCCCTCAGGTAGTTCTTGGGGTTTTTCTTAATTATAGTTATTTGAAAGAATTAGATATCAATTTTCTACAAAATAAAGTTTAGTAACAATATTGAAATAATTGTAAAAAATATTTCAAAGGGGTATAATAGAAATGTGAAAACGGTTCCAAGTTTTATCAAACAGCCTAGAAAGTGAGAGTGATCAAAATGAGAAAGGCATATGTTGTTAAGGAACGTCAACGTTACTCAATTCGTAAATATTCTTTTGGAGCTGCATCAGTCTTGATTGGTGCGAGCTTGATGCTTGGTGGACATGCTTTGGCTCAGGAACAAGCCAACAGCACAAGTACCAGCAAGGACTATGAAGTTTTTGTAAATAATTCTGAACCACTTCAAATCGACCAGGCAACTTCAGAAGCTGTTACCGATGTCCTCAATCAACCAGCTTCAAGATCTGAAGCGCCAAGACCTAAGCTTGCTAGCAGTGAGGTTGCCTCTTCTGAAGCTAATAGTGTAGTGGCTAGCGAGGCTGCTTCTTTGGAAGTACCGGCAGAGGTTGCTCATTCTGCATCTGCTGTTGCTACTGTTTCTAGATCAGAAGTGGCTAGCCCACGTTCTGAAGTGTCATCAGTAGCTAGCTCTGAAGTAGCAAGTGAGACTAACCGTTCAGCAACTTCAGAAGTAGCAGAAGCTAGAGTTACTGACCGTGAAGCTGTGGATACTCCTCAACCTGGTGTGGATGGTCCAGTGACTGCTGATGGTTCTCTTGATATTCCATCAAACGGTACCTATTATTTCCGTCGCACAACTGAAATTCGTACAGCTCCAGTCATGGATATCAAACCTACTTTCGTCTTTAGTGCAGGTGACCATGTTATCTACGACAAGGTCTTGAAGAGAGACAATCACCAATGGATTTCTTACATTGGTTACGACTATGAACGCTACTACGCTGATATCGCAGCTTTAAAGACTGAAAATACTAGTAGCAACACTGAAGCGACTAGAGATGAAACCATCCCTGAACGTGGTACTTATTACTTCACTAAACCTGCAGATGTGAAGAACCAACCTAGCTTGACTGCCAAGACTGAGTTCAATTTTGATCCAGGGATGTCAGTCAACTACGATAGATCTTTGCTTGCTGACAACCACCGTTGGATTTCTTATACTTCGTACAGTGGTACTCGTCGTTATGTCGACCTAGGTGCTGTTGCAGAGGTTGTAGCTAAACCAAGAGGCGACATTTCTATTGAAAGCCATGATAATGGCGACTTTAGTGTGGTTATCAGTAATGTTTCAGATCAAAACGGTGTCCTTGGGGTATCTGTTCCAATCTGGTCTGAAAAGAATGGTCAAGATGACATCATCTGGTACAATGCGACTCGTCTTAACAACGGTAACTACAAGGTTAACGTCAGTCTAACTGACCACAAGAATGAACGTGGCCTCTACAATGTTCATCTTTACTATGTTGAAACTAATGGTAAATTAGTTGGTGTGGGTGGCACAACTTACACAGTTCCTGCCAAGGTTGAAGAAACTCATACAACTACTAGCTATAGCCTTCCTGATGCAGGAACTTACACCTTCAAAGAACGTTCTAGCATTAAGGCAGAACCTCGTGTGGCAAGTCCAGAGTTGGCCTACTACGATGCTGGCATGTCAGTCAACTACGACAAGATTGTCAGTGGTGATGGTTACCAATGGCTTTCTTACCTCAGCTACAATGGCAACCGCCGTTATGTAGCCGTGGCAAAACTCGCTCAACAAGAAAGCAAACCAAGCGGTACTATCAATATTGAGAACCTCTCTAACCTCGGTTTTGACGTTCATATCACTAATGTTTCTGGTGGTGACAAGGCTATCCAAGGTGTGAGTGTTCCAGTATGGACAGCTAAGGACGGCCAAGATGATCTTGTATGGCACCAAGCCGACAGACAAAGTGATGGTAGCTACAAGGTTCGCATCAATGTTAGTGACCATAAGGCTGAAGCGGGCGAATATATTGTCCATCTCTACTATGTTCAAGACGGTAAGATGGTAGGTATCGGAGGCACTAGCACAACTGTTCCAGTTCAAAATGCAACCCGCCATAATCTTCCAGCTTCAGGTTCATATACCTTTACTACTCGTACTGGAATTAAGACTCAACCTTTGGTAGCCAACCCTGATGTTAGCTACTATGATTCAGGTATGTCAGTTAACTATGACAAGGTTGTCAATAATGACGGCTATACATGGCTTTCTTACCTTAGCTATTCAGGACATCGTTTCTATGTGGCTATCGCACCAACAAGTGTGACTAAACCTGTAGAACAACCAGTTCAACCAAGTACACCATCATCTGGAACCTACACTTTCAAAGAACGCTCTAGCATTAAAGCAGAACCAAGTGTGGCAAGTCCAGAGTTGGCCTACTATGATGCTGGTATGTCCGTTAACTATGACAGATTGGTGACTGCAGATGGTCATACCTGGCTCTCTTATGTCAGCCATGGAGGCAACCTCCGATACGTTGCTATTGATGCTAAGGCAACAGCAGTTGCTCAACCAGCAAGCCCAAGCTTAGCGGCAACTGGCACCTATACCTTTACCAAACCTAGCTCTATCAAGGCTCAACCAAGCGTTGCAAGCCCAGAGTTAGCCTACTATGATAAAGGCATGTCCGTTCGCTATGACAAGGTCATAACAGCCGATGGCCACACCTGGTTGTCTTATGTAACCTATAGTGGTGCAAGACGCTATGTGGATATTTCTTAAGATTGGTAACATCACTCTCTTTTGAGGGTGGTGTTTTTTTGGTGAATGAAGCAAAAAAATGTTACAAACTATTGTTTTTTTTTGTAATAAAAATGTAAAATAGGTAAAGAGAACAAAAAATCTCATTTTAAATAAATAAGAGAGGTTCATTTATTAAAGAAATGCTCTAACTTAGAATTTCTCTTAAGATTATGCTAAAGGAAGTTATGCCATGCTTAACATCTATGTTTTAGAGGATCATTTTATCCAACAAAATCGTATTGAAGAGGTTATTCATACGATTCTTAAGAAAAATAACATTAAAGTGGGCGACTTTGAGGTTTTTGACAAACCCAACCAACTGTTAGAGTCTATTACCGAGCGAGGGTCTCATCAGCTCTTTTTCTTGGACATTCAAATTAAAGACGATACTAAAAAAGGTTTGGAAGTGGCTAAGCAGATTCGCAAGAATGATCCCTATGCCAATATTGTTTTCTTCACGACCCATTCAGAGTATCTTCCCTTAACTTTTCAATACCAACTGGCAGCTCTAGATTTTATTGATAAGTCTTTGGAGGGTGAGGACTTTCAAAAGCGTGTGGAAAGTATTATCTTATTAACCTGCAAAAAGATACAGAGTCAGAATCCAGAAGACGCTTTTCGGATTGAGAATGCTAAGACCGTTATTCAGGTTCCCTTTCATGATATCTTGTACTTTGAGACGTCAGATATTGTTCATAAGGTTATCCTTTATACTAAAGAGGAGCAGATTGAGTTTTATGGCAGTCTCTCACAAATCGAAAAGAGTGACCCTAGACTGTTTAAATGCCACAAATCTTTCCTTATCAATCCAGAAAATATCATCAAATTAGATAAAAGTACGGGGACAGTCTATTTTGAAAATGGTGGCGTTTGCTATGTTTCGAAGTTGAAACTAAAGAAATTGCTTGAGAGAATCAGCCTATGACAGCAATCAATTTTTTGTTGGATAATCTAGACTTTTTAGCGGAGATTATCCTCTTTATTCTCGTTTATCAATACATTACCTCCGAGAAGATAAAGCTAAGATGGTATATCATCATCCCCTTGATTATCCGATTTTTGTTCGTGCTTTCTCCAGCACTATCCTATGTTTTAGGGCATGCCTTCTTGGTTGTTTATTCCCTCTACAGAAATCGTTATGGCAATAGGTTATTAGATATTTTCTATGGCTTGTTTCCAATCATCATAGAAAGTCTTGTTCACAATCTTATTATTTATGGGATTGCCTTGGTCATCAATCGTCATTATCTGATTGTACTTAACCATTTTCATTTAAACCTTGTCATTGAGTTGCTAGTCTTTCCTGTGTTTTGGTTAATCATTAAGACCTTAAAAGTGGATTTCAAAGCATTGAACTATGGTTTTCGAAAGTCATTTTCAAAGTACTTTTTATTACTTATAGATATATCAATGTTATCTTATGCCCTCCTTCTCCAATATATTACATTTTTTGTGCAACAGAGCCCTGGAGGAAGAGATTGGCATGTTTATCTCGTGGTGACCTATGCTTTACTCTTTCTTGCGACCCTTGTTTATATTAATGCGACCTTCAGTGAGAGACTAAAAGAAGAAGTCCTACTCCAAAAAGATAGGCAAATGAGTGATTTGGCTCATTATAGTCAACAAATCGAGCAACTCTATACGGATCTTCGTCGCTTCAGGCACGATTACCTAAATGTTTTGTCTAGTATCAAATATGGCATTGACTCCAAGGATATGGCTATTATTTCCGATATCTACGATAACATCCTTGAAAAAACAAAGACTCGGATTGAGGGGGAACAGTACGAAATTGCCAACTTGATTAATATTAAAGATGAAGCCGTTAAAGGTGTCCTGGCTAGTAAAATTTTGGAAGCACAGGGACAGTCTATTACCATTCACCTTGAGGTCAGTGATATCTTTGAAGTATCGAGGATGGAATTGTTGGATTTCATAACAGTGTTGTCTATTTTTTTGGATAATGCTATTGAAGCTAGTCTGGATAGCAGTGCTAAAGAAGTAAACATTGCTCTTATCAGTGGAGAGACAAAGGTGGTGATAGTGGAGAATACCATTGCTCAAGAATCTATCAATACAGTCGGTATCTTTAAACTTGGTCGCTCAAGTAAAGGAGAGGGCCGCGGTATAGGTCTGTCCACTGTTCGAGAGATTTTAGGGAAGTACCCTAATTGTTCTTTGTCAACACAATCTAAAGACTATCGTTTTAAACAGACACTAAAAATAGAAGATGTGGTTTGATTATGACGAAAAAACGACTGTTTATGACTTCAATGAAAAATTTAGCTGTCTATATATTATAATAACCTAGTAAATTATCAGAAAAGGAATATCACTCATGAAAAATACAAGTAAACTCATTGGTATCGTGGCAGCTCTTATCGTAGTTATTCTTGCCATCTTCCTGGTGACTAAGTTTAACAGCCATGAATCAGCTCGTGTTAGCACAAGTAGCAGTCCAGTCAAAACGGTTAAGAAGTCATCTTCAAGCTCAAGTAAGGCTGTTAAGAAGGATAAAAAATCAACTCAATCATCATCTTCAGCAGTTTCAAATGAAGAAAATGACAATCAGGATTCAGCAGTAGCACCTAAAGCTTCTTCTAAGGAACAAGCTCAAGCAGGCGCTACAGATAGTGGACAAGTGGCTGAATCTGCAGCTGGAACAGATAAGGCTAAATCTGAGAAGGGGACAATTAATAGTCAATCATCACTTAACTTCGGTGCCCTTGATAATGGTGATATTAGCTCTATTGTGGGGACTTGGACTAATGCGAATGGTGAATCAGTTACAATTAACGCTGATGGTACAATTATCAAAAACTCAACAGGTTATACTGCTCAACTGAAGCCTCAAGGAGTTTCAGAAAATACATTCAATGCATCAGTTGTATCTCAAGATGATAGTGTAGCTTTTTCCGCAGTTGCCGGAGTATCAGGAAATTCAGATTATATTGTTATTGGGGCGAACGGACCATATTACCGTAACTAGTATGAAAAAGATTGCTATTTGAATAGTGATCTTTTATATTTTTCTTCACTTTTTTCTAACAAAATTACGAATAAATAAGTATGGCTTGCTTCGACTTTCGATTATGACAAAAATTGGACAGTTTATGATTTAGGTGTGAACAAGTCAAATAAATTTGGTATACTAATGGACAAGTGAGAAATATTCAGTAACATATTGTAAAATACTTGTAATATTTGTCACCGAGTGTTACAATCAAACAGTAACATCAATTCGATAGAGAGAATAATTGATATGAAACGAGAAAAATTTTTACACGAACAACAACGTTTTTCCATTCGTAAATATTCATTTGGGGCAGCATCAGTCCTTTTAGGAGCTAGTTTGGTCTTTGCAGGTCAAGCTTTGGCTGATGAGCATCATGAAGTTTCAACACCTTCAGATGCCACTTTGCGTGCTACCTCAGATAGTGATGCTGTGACAGCAGCTGATATTTTCAGTGGGGTAGCAACAGATGGGGCAGCATCAAGTGAGAAAGCTAGCCAAGTCTCAACAACTAGCCAAACCGCTAGTGAAACTGCTACTAGCGAGGCTAGAAGTGAAGTGAGTGCTAGTAACTCACAAGCAGCAGATAAAATTTCTGAATCAACAACTGCTAGCTCAGAAGCGACAAGGAACACAAATGCTTCATCTGAAACAGCCACTAACCTTGATGTATCTGCCTTAACGAGAGCGGCTGTCAACACTAGTTTGGTGAGCCAACCAGCTACAACTACAGACAGCGACCTTCCAAGTCAAGGAACTTATGTCTACAAGGAACGTACAGAGATTAAGAATCAACCTAAGGTGTCTGCCAAGGCTGAATTTTATGTAAATCCAGGAGACAGCGTCCTTTACGATCAAGTCGTGACGGCTGACGGCTACCAATGGATTAGCTACAAATCATACTCTGGCGTGCGTCGTTATGCGCCAGTGAAACCAGTGGCAGCTGGTAGTGGTAACGGTAATAGTGGTAATGGGGATGGTAAGCCTTCTAATGGCACTCAAGCCACAACAGGTGCTTTGAACATCCCAGCGACAGGAACTTTCTACTTTACACGTGACACAGATATTAAGAAAGAACCAAAAGCAGACCTCAAACCTACTTTTGTTTTCAGTAAGGGTGACCATGTTATCTATGACAAAGTTTTGACTGCGGATAATCACCAATGGATTTCTTACCTTGGGTATGACTATGTTCGCTATTATGCCGATATTGCGACTTTGACACCTGCTAAAGCTGAAACACCAACTGTTAAACCAACAGAGACTAATCAAGCAAAACCAGAAACTACTGGTGCTGAAAAACTTCCAGCAAGTGGTACTTATAATGTGACACGTAGCTTGAATGTTAAAAACGAACCTAAGGCCTCTGCAGAAACGCTTTATACCTTGGAAAAAGGCTACAAAGTGAACTATGACAAGGTCTTGACTGCGGATAACCACCAATGGATTTCTTACGTTAGTTACAGTGGTACACGTCGTTATGTGGATATTGCTACCTTGAAAGCTACTGAGTCTAAACCACAAGAAAACCGTGTTTCTGGTAACCTTACCATCAACAACCAAACCTCTAATGGATTTGATGTTGTCGTAACCAATGTTTCAGGTGGTGGCAAGACAGTTCAGGAAGTCCGTGTCCCAATCTGGTCAAATAAAGATGGTCAAGACGACCTTACTTGGTATCATGCCGATAAACAATCAGACGGTAGCTATAAGGTTCATGTAGATAAAGCCAGCCACAAGGGCGATGCTGGTACCTATTCTGTGCATCTTTACTATATGTTGGATGGTAAGCGAACTTATATTACCGAAACTACAGCTACAGTCCCTGAATCTCAAGTAACAGGAAAATTGACGATTACCAATCAAACCTCTAATGGCTTTGATGTTGTCGTAACTAATGTTTCAGGTGGTGGCAAGGCAGTCCAAGAAGTTCGTGTTCCAATTTGGTCAGATAAAGATGGTCAAGATGACCTCACTTGGTATCATGCTGATAAACAATCAGACGGTAGCTACAAGGTTCATGTAGATAAAGCCAGTCACAAGGGCGATGCTGGTACCTATTCTGTCCATCTTTACTATATGTTGGATGGTAAACGAACTTATATTACCGAAACTACAGCCACAGTTCCTGAATCTCAAGTAACAGGAAAATTGACGATTACCAACCAAACTTCTAACGGCTTTGATGTTGTCGTAACTAATGTTTCAGGTGGTGGCAAGGCAGTCCAAGAAGTCCGTGTTCCAATCTGGTCAGATAAGAATGACCAAGACGACCTTACTTGGTATCATGCCGACAAACAATCAGACGGTAGCTATAAGGTTCATGTAGACACAGCTAGCCATAAGAGTGATGCTGGTACATATTCTGTGCATCTTTACTATATGTTAGATGGTAAACGAACTTATATTACCGAAACTACAGCCATAGTTCCTGAATCTCAAGTGACAGGGAAATTGACCATCAGCAACCAAACGTCTAATGGCTTTGATGTTGTCGTAACTAATGTTTCAGGCGGTGGCAAAGAAGTTAAAGAAGTCCGTGTTCCAATCTGGTCAGATAAGAATGGCCAAGACGACCTTACTTGGTATCATGCCGACAAACAATCAGACGGTAGCTACAAGGTTCATGTAGACACAGCTAGCCATAAGGGTGATGCGGGTACTTATTCTGTGCATCTTTACTACATGTTGGATGGTAAACGAACTTATATTACCGAAACTACAGCCACAGTGCCTCAATCTAATGAATCCCATGTAACAGGGAAATTGACCAATAACGGTTCTTACTACAGTGTTCGTGGTAAATACGATGATATTATCATTGTCAATAAGAAGCATGGTCTTTCTAAGGACTATAATCCAGGTGAAAATCCTACAGCTAAGGCAGCCTTTGTTCGCCTTCGTGATGATATGATTAACCAAGGTTTGAATGTCGGACGTTCATACAGTGGTTTCCGTTCTTACGATTATCAAAAGACTCTTTACGACAACTACGTAAGCCGTGATGGTCAAGCAGCTGCGGACCGTTACTCAGCTCGTCCTGGGTTCAGCGAACACCAAACTGGTTTGGTCTTTGATTTGACTGATAAATCAGGTAACTTGCTTGAGGATGCACGAGCTAGTCAATGGCTTAAAGACAATGCACATAACTATGGCTTTATCGTGCGTTTCCAAGCAGGTAAAGAAGCTTCAACCGGCTACATGCCAGAAGCGTGGCATATCCGCTATGTGGGTAAAGAAGCTAAAGACATCCACGATTCAGGATTGAGCTTGGAAGAGTACTTTGGTATCGAAGGTGGCGATTATGCTACTAGCAGCAAACCTGCTGAAAGCAAACCAGCCACTACAGGTGCCATCAACCTTCCAGCGACAGGCACTTATACCTTCACAGGTCGTGCGTCAATCAAGGCAGAAGCTAAGCTTTCAAGCCCAGAATTGGCCTACTATGACAAGGGCATGAGTGTTAACTATGACAAAGTTTTGACAGCCGATGGTCATCAATGGCTTTCATACATGACAGCAAGCGGTGCCCGTCGTTACGTTGATATTGCAACAGTTAAAGCTACAGAAACTAAACCAGAAGTTAAACCGGTTGCTAAACCAGCGGACCAACCAAGTCTTCCAGCGACAGGCACTTATACCTTTACAGGCCGTGCGTCAATTAAGGCAGAAGCTAAAGTTTCAAGCCCAGAATTGGCCTACTATGATAAGGGTATGAGCGTTAACTATGATAAAGTTTTGACAGCTGATGGTCATCAATGGCTTTCATACATGACAGCAAGCGGTGCCCGTCGTTATGTTGATATTGCAACAGTTAAAGCTACAGAAACTAAACCAGAAGTTAAACCGGTTGCTAAACCAGCGGACCAACCAAGTCTTCCAGAATCAGGCACTTATACCTTCACAGGTCGTGCGTCAATTAAGGCAGAAGCTAAAGTTTCAAGCCCAGAATTAGCCTACTATGATAAGGGTATGAGCGTTAACTATGATAAAGTTTTGACAGCTGATGGCCGTCAATGGCTTTCATACATGACAACAAGTGGTGCTCGTCGTTACGTTGACATTGCAGCAGCCAAGGCAGAAGCTAAACCAGAAACAAAACCCGTTGCTAAGCCAGCCGATAAACCAAGTCTCCCAGAGTCAGGTCGTTATACCTTCACAGGTCGTGCGTCAATCAAGGCAGAAGCTAAAGTTTCAAGCCCAGAGTTGGCTTACTATGATAAAGGTATGAGTGTTAACTACGATAAGGTTCTCACAGCTGATGGTCGTCAATGGCTTTCATACATGACAGCAAGTGGTGCTCGTCGTTATGTTGATATTGCAGCAGCCAAGGCAGAAGCTAAACCAGAAACAAAATCCGTTGTTAAGCCAGCCGATAAACCAAGTCTGCCAGAATCAGGCCGTTATACCTTCACGGGTCGTGCGTCAATCAAGGCAGAAGCCAAGGTTTCAAGCCCAGAGTTGGCCTACTATGACAAGGGTATGAGTGTTAACTACGATAAGGTTTTGACAGCGGACGGTCACACATGGCTCTCATACATGACAGTGAGTGGTGCTCGCCGTTACGTCGATATTGCTTAATGAGATAAAGAATCAGGTTGGACAATATGTCCAGCCTTTTCTGATAGCCTCTCTTTATCATGAGATTGAATTTTTCAATTTTTGTGACGTCTTTTGGAGTGCTATAATGGTTAATATAGAATCGAGGTTATTATGAAAATCGCGTTGGTACAGATGGATGTCGTTCACGGACAGCCTGTGGAAAATAAAAAACACGTCATAGAGATGCTGGAAAGGGCGCTTGATGATAATCCTGATGTTATTGTGCTTCCTGAAATGTGGAATACAGGCTATGCTTTAAATGAACTTGATGGGCTTGCGGATAAGCATGGATTGGACTCTCAAGAACTCTTGTCTCATTTTGCTAGGAAACATGCTGTGGCTATTATCGGAGGGTCTGTTGCTATTGAGCAATACGGCAAATTCTACAATACAACCTATGTCTATAATAAGTCTGGGGACTTAATCAATACCTATAGCAAGGTCCATCTCTTTGGCCTTATGGCAGAGGACCAGTACATGTCTGCTGGGTCGAATGAGTCTGTTTTTGAGCTTGATGGTGTGATAGCTGCCAGTGTCATTTGTTATGATATCCGTTTTCCTGAATGGGTGCGAACACAGATGGCACAAGGGGCCAAGGTACTTTTTGTGGTAGCGCAGTGGCCGGAACCTCGAGTGCAGCAATGGGAGATTTTGTTAAAGGCGCGTGCAGTTGAAAATCAAGCTTTTGTAGTTGCTGTCAATCGTGTTGGAGCAGGACCGGACGATATCTTTTCAGGACATTCTATGGTTATAGATCCACTTGGAAATGTGGTCTTACAAACCAAGGAGCATGAGGAGGGAATTTTTACGGCTGATATTAATCTTGAAGAGGTAGATAAGGTTCGAGGTCAGATTCCTGTTTTTGAGGATCGTCGCACGGACTTGTATCATTAAGGAGTGTTTATGTTATTTGAAGAATCTGACTTATTGAAGGCATTGCCAGAGCAGTTTTTTGCAGGTTTGGTTGCTAAAGTTAATGCCAAGGTGGCGGAAGGAGCAGATGTTATCAATCTTGGTCAGGGCAATCCTGACCAACCAACCTATGACCATATTGTTGAGGCGCTTTGTACCTCAGCGAAAAATCCTGCTAGCCATAAGTATTCACAGTTTCGAGGCAATCATCCTTTTAAGGAAGCTGCTGCTAGTTTTTACAAGAAACATTATGGGGTTGATTTGGATGCGGAGCGTGAGATTTGTGTCATGGGAGGTGCTAAAATTGGGCTTGTGGAATTACCCATAGCTTTGATGAATCCAGGTGACCTCCTGCTCCTACCTGACCCAGGATATCCTGATTATTTATCAGGAGTGAGTTTAGGCCGTGTGACCTATGAAACCTTTCCTTTGACGGCTGAAAATGATTTCTTGCCAGATCTGGATGCCATTCCAGAGGAGACAGCTCGCCGTGCTAAGTTTATCTATATCAATTATCCGAATAATCCGACGGGGGCTGTGGCGACTAAGGCTTTTTATGAAAAGTTAGTTGCCTGGGCTAAGACCTACGAAGTAGGTGTGGTGAGTGATTTAGCCTATGGAGCTTTGGGTTATCAGGGCTATGAGAATCCTAGCTTCTTGTCAACGCCTGGTGCTAAAGATGTGGGCATTGAGTTCTATACTTTCTCGAAAACCTTCAATATGGCTGGTTGGCGTTTGGCCTTTGCTGCTGGGAATGATCAAATGATTGAAGCCTTAAATCTGATTCAAGACCATCTTTTTGTGGGAATCTTTCCTGCCTTGCAGGAGGCTGGGATTGCAGCCCTCTTAGATCCTAAATCTGAGGAGGCTGTTGCTCAACTGAATGCGACTTATGATAGCCGTCGAGATGCTTTTGTCCAGGCAGCTGCTAAGATTGGCTGGAAGGCCTTTCCATCCAAAGGTTCTTTCTATGCTTGGATGCCTGTACCAGAGGGTTACACTAGTGAGAGTTTTGCGGATCTTTTGCTTGAGAAAGCCCATGTTGCTGTGGCACCAGGTAAAGGATTCGGTCCTGCAGGAGATGCTTATGTTCGTATCGGGCTTTTGGTAGAGCCAGAACGTCTGGTCGAAGCAGTCGATCGTATTGCCAACTTGCAATTATTTAATAACTAGATAACAATCATGAAACAAGTAGTTGAAAAAGACTGCTTGTTTTTTTTCATGTTAATTTCAATTCTTCCTTGACAAATGAATAAAAATACAATAAACTAGTTACATATTTATTCAAAAGGAGTGCATAAATGAAAATTTCAATCGTTGGTATCACTGGTTATAGTGGTTTAGAGTTAGTTAAAATTTTGAATAATCATAAAAAAGTGGAACTTGTTTCTATTCACGCAACCAAGGAAGTGGGCCGACGATTGTCTGATGTGTATCCCTATCTGACAGGTGTTTGTGACTTAGAAATTGAAGCTTACGATGCGGAAAAGATTATGCAAAAGGCGGATTTGACTTTCTTTGCCACACCTTCAGGAGTCGCTAGTTCGCTAGCAGAGGAATTTGTTCTGGCTGATTTTCCTATTATTGATTTGTCTGGCGATCATCGCTTGCCAACAGATGTTTATCAAGAATGGTATAAAAAATCACCTGCTAAGCAGAGTGTTTTGAATAAATTTACATACGCATTATCAGAATATGCAGATGTGAAGGGTAAGAAATTTATTGCCAATCCTGGATGCTATGCGACAGCGACAGAGTTAGCCTTGATTCCTTTGGTTGTTACCGGTCTGATTGAGACGGATAGTGTCATTGTGGATGCCAAGTCTGGTTTAACTGGTGCGGGTAAGGCTTTAAGTGAGTCTAGTCATTTTGTCAATGTTCATGATAATTACGTGACTTATAAACTCAATCATCATCAGCATATTCCTGAGATTGTTCAAACCTTGCAGGGCTTTAATCCGGAAATGCCTGAGATTCAGTTTTCAACGTCGCTTTTACCCGTTAATCGTGGAATCATGGCTACGGTTTATTGTAAGTTGAAGAAGGACGTGACTGTAGCTGATGTAGCTTCAGCATTCACAAAGGCTTATGATGATAAACCTTTTGTACGTGTGCAAGATAATTTGCCAGAACTACACAACGTTATTGGATCGAATTTTACAGATATTGGCTTTGCCTATAATGAGAAAACCAATGTTCTGACAGTTATTTCGGTCATTGATAATTTGATCAAGGGTGCTGCTGGCCAAGCGGTTCAAAATCTCAACCTCATGCAGGGGTGGGATGAGACGGAAGGTTTGCTTCTGACACCGTCATACTTGTAGATGTAAGCATAGAGTTAGGAGAAAAAATATGAAAGTCATAGATGGAACAATTGCCAGCCCGCTGGGATTCTCAGCAGACGGGCTACATGCAGGATTTAAAAAGAGAAAAATGGATTTTGGTTGGATTGTCTCTGAAAAACCAGCCAGTGTCGCAGGAGTTTATACGACTAATAAGGTTATTGCAGCTCCTCTTATTGTGACCAAGACCTCAGTTAAAAAGGCTGGGAAAATGAAGGCCATCGTTGTTAACTCAGGTGTAGCCAATTCTTGTACAGGGACTCAAGGATTGGAGGATGCTTACACCATGCAGGAGTGGACCGCTGAAAAGCTAGGTGTTGAACCTGATATGATTGGTGTGGCTTCTACAGGGATTATCGGTGAGTTGCTACCAATGGATACGCTGAAAAATGGTCTTTCCAAGATAGTGGTTAATGGTAATGCTGATGATTTCGCCAAGGCAATTTTGACGACAGATACAGCGACTAAGACCATTGCTGTGACGGAGACTTTTGGACGTGATGTTGTGACTATGGCTGGTGTTGCTAAGGGTTCAGGCATGATTCACCCGAATATGGCAACCATGCTTGGGTTTATTACTTGTGATGCCAATATTTCTAGTGACACCCTTCAATTAGCCTTGAGCCAAAATGTGGAAAAGACCTTTAATCAGATTACAGTTGATGGGGATACATCAACTAATGATATGGTTCTTGTCATGTCAAATGGTTGCACGCTCAATGAAGAGATTCTGCCAGGTACACCAGAATTTGATAAGTTTTCAAAAATGCTTAATTTCGTGATGCAAGAATTGGCTAAGAAAATTGCCAAGGACGGTGAAGGTGCCAATAAGCTCATCCAAGTTGATGTGATCAATGCCCCTAATGCCCTTGATGCTCGTATGATGGCAAAATCTGTTGTCGGTTCAAGCCTGGTCAAAACAGCCATTTTTGGTGAAGATCCTAACTGGGGACGTATTCTAGCTGCTGTTGGCTATGCCGGTGTGGACGTTCCTGTGGACAATGTTGATATTATGCTTGGCGGTCTGGCAGTCATGCTAGCCTCTAGTCCTGTGACCTTTGATGATGAGGAAATGAAAGACATCATGCATGAGGATGAAGTGACCATTACGGTAGATCTTCATGCTGGACATGAAAAAGGAACCGCTTGGGGTTGTGATCTTTCTTACGATTACGTTAAGATTAATGCCCTCTATCACACTTAGACTATCTAAGGAAAAGGAGTTAACTGATGACTACTGAATATATTGTAATTAAGATTGGTGGAGTAGCCAGTAAACAGCTAACTCCTGAGATACTGACCAGACTGTCAGAATGGCAGCAGGCTGGTCAAAAAATAATCATCATCCATGGGGGTGGTTTTGCTATTAATCAGCTGATGGAGGAGAATCATATTCCAATTCACAAGGTCAATGGTCTTCGTGTGACTGGTCAGTCAGATATGGCCTTGATTAGAGAAGCTTTGGTTGACATAGTTGGGAAAAACTTAGCAGGTGAGCTGACAACTGCAGGTTTGCCAGCCTATCAGGTCATAGATGAGCTTCCGGACCTTGTTCATGCTGATTTCTTAGATCAAGAGACTTATGACTTTGTGGGTGAGGTCAAAAACATCACCAATCAGACCTTAGTAGCACTCCTTTCTCAAGGCAAGATTCCCTTGATTCCTAGCTTAGGCTATAGTGAGCAGGGAGATTTGCTCAATATCAATGCGGATTACCTTGCTAGAGCTGTGGCAATTAGTCTAGGTGCCAAAAAACTTATCCTCATGACAGATGTCAAAGGAGTTTTAGAGAATGATCAGGTTTTAGATCATCTGAATCTTGTGGACGTTCATAAGAAAATAGATTCAGGTGTGATAACTGGGGGCATGATTCCTAAAATTCAAAGTGCTGTTCAGACGGTTGAATCTGGTGTTGAGCAGGTCATTATTGGTGATAACCTGACAGATGGTACCATAATCAAGGAGTAAACGATGACAAAATTATTTTCAAATTATAAACGGGCAGCGATTGATTTTGCTTCGGCACAGGGCAATTATTTGACTGATACAACTGGCAAGACCTACTTGGATTTTTCATCTGGTATCGGGGTAACTAACCTGGGCTATCATCCCTCTGTCAATCAGGCTTTGACAGAGCAGGTGGGTAAGATTTTGCACCAGCCTAATCTTTATCACAATCAGTTGCAAGAAGATGTTGCTGGACTTTTAATTGGTGACAAGGACTATCTAGCCTTTTTCTGTAATAGTGGTGCAGAGGCCAATGAAGCAGCCATAAAAATCGCCCGAAAGGCATCAGGCAAACAAGAAATCATTACCTTTCAAAATTCCTTCCATGGTCGAACGTTTGGATCCATGTCTGCCACTGGTCAGGATAAAATCAAACAAGGCTTTGGTGAAGGTGTGCCCCACTTTAGCTATGCTATTTTCAATGACATAGATAGTGTCAAGGCCCTAGCTAGTGACGAAACAGCGGCTATTATGTTGGAGTTGGTTCAAGGGGAATCAGGTGTTCAACCTGCTGATAAGGACTTTGTTAAGGCTTTGGCTGACTTTTGTAAGGAGACGGGTATTTATCTTATTGTAGATGAGGTTCAGACAGGACTTGGTCGTACTGGTAAGCTTTATGCTTATGAGCACTATGATATTGAACCAGATATCTTTACTCTGGCAAAAGGTTTGGCAAATGGGGTGCCAGTTGGTGCCATGCTTGCTAAGTCATCTCTTGGAGAAGCCTTCTCTTACGGAAGTCACGGCTCTACCTTTGGAGGAAATAAACTGGCTATGGCGGCGGCCAAAGCTACGCTTGAAGTTATGTTGGTCCCAGGTTTTCTAGATACTGCCCTTGAAAATGGAAACCAGTTACAAGCAAAATTGCAGGCAGCTTTATCTGATAAAGAGACGGTTACCACTGTACGTGGCTTGGGTTATATGATTGGGATTGAGACTACTGGCAATTTAGGAGAATTGGTCCAGTCGGCTCGAGATAAGGGGTTAATTGTCTTAACTGCAGGGACAAACGTGATTCGTCTTTTGCCACCAATCACCCTAAGTGATGCTGAAATTGAAAAGGGTGTGGCTCTCCTATCAGAAATATTTGACTAGAACATAAAAATCACTTGATTCTTGAATCAAG
Source organism: Streptococcus sp. 27098_8_74 (assembly GCF_041431705.1). Classification (NCBI taxonomy): domain Bacteria; kingdom Bacillati; phylum Bacillota; class Bacilli; order Lactobacillales; family Streptococcaceae; genus Streptococcus; species Streptococcus sp. 27098_8_74. The sequence continues at coordinate 47,365 of NZ_JAPVYF010000004.1, read as the reverse complement.
TGATTTCTTTTACTCATTGTCAGTATCAATCTCGCTGAGAAGTCCTTTAGCTGTTGTTGTTGGCAGAATACGGACACGATTAAGTGAGAGAAGACCATCCTTGGCACTGGCTAGCCCTTCGTTGGTTGTTAGTCCTAACTTGTAAGTTTTCTTAGCTAGGTCAAGTGTCGTTTGATTGTAGCGACCTGATGGGTAGGCAATGGTATTGACCTTGGTATTGAGTTTATTTTCAAGGAAGTCAATAGAATCCGTTAATTCAACCTTTTGTGTCGCCTTATCAGTGGTTGACAAATCGGGGTGATTAACCGTATGAGACTGGAAGCTCATACCGTGAGCCATCATTTCTTTCATCTGTTTGACGGTAAGATTTCCAGCATTTCCTTTCTTAACAAAGCCAGTGATCACATTATTGGTTGCTTTAGCCTTGTATTTTTTGAGAATAGGATAGGCAATGGTGTAGAAATCTTCGTTACCATCGTCAAAGGTCAGCCAGACAACCTTCTTAGTAGGTAGAGCGTTTTCAGTGAAGGCCTTATAGGCTTCTTCAGGCGTTAGGAAATAGTAACCTGCCTTTGACAAAGCCTTGATTTGTGCTTCGAAGAGGTCTGGGTCAACGATAAGGTTAGCGTTAGAAGCTTCGGATGGATCCATGACGTGTACCGCATGATACATGAGGATAGGGATTTGGACAGGATCGTCATAGGTTTTCCATTTAGCTGTCGTCTTAGACTGACTGGTCTGAGCCTGTTGTTGCTTGCTTTTCGACTGATTTGGTCGGTTAAGCATAAAGACTGCTAGTAAGCCAAGAAGGACAATATTTAGGAAAAGCAGAAGAAGGTTCAGTTTCTTTCTGTTAGCTTGAGTTGTTTTTTTCTTTTGAGAAGTCATTGTATCCCCTTTCAAATAGGTCTAGTTATTATTCTAACAAAAATGGGATGGAAATGCACAGAATTTTCAGTAAAAAGAATACTTGCCTCCTTAAATGGCAACAATATTCTGTCAATTCCGATAGAAATGTGGTACAATTAAAAAAATGTATGTTTTTAAGGAGAAATCGTAAATGTCTATTAAAATTGGATTGCTTGGCTTTGGTACAGTAGCTAGCGGTATTCCTTTCCTCTTGAAGGAAAATGGTGAAAAGGTTCTTGCAGCCTCACGTGACCAACTCGAAATTGCCAAAGTTTTGGTTAAAGATGACGAGGAAAAAAATCGTCTTATCGCTGCCGGAAACGACTACAATTTTGTCACAAATGTTGACGAAATCCTTAATGATGAAGAGATTCAAATCGTTGTTGAATTGATGGGTCGTATAGAGCCAGCTCGTACCTTCATCACAAAAGCACTTGAAGCAGGTAAAAACGTTGTTTCTGCTAACAAAGACTTGATTGCTACTCATGGAAAAGAGTTGATTTCTCTTGCCCAAGATAAGGGAGTGGCTTTCTACTATGAAGCTGCTGTTGCTGGTGGTATTCCAATTTTGCGTACTTTGGCTAACTCTTTGACGTCTGATAAGGTGACACGTATCCTTGGTGTGCTTAACGGAACATCTAACTTTATGATGACTAAGATGGTTGACGAAGGTTGGTCATATGAGGACGCTCTTAAGACTGCCCAAGAACTTGGTTATGCTGAAAGTGATCCAACTAACGACGTTGAAGGTATTGACGCTGCTTATAAAGCTGTTATCCTTAGCCAATTTGGATTTGGTGCCACAATTGATTTCGACGATGTGACTCACAAGGGGATTACAAACATCTCTACTGATGATGTAGCTGTTGCTCAAGAATTGGGTTATGTCATCAAATTGGTTGGTGATGTGCGTGAAGTAGAATCAGGTATCTCAGCAGAAGTGTCCCCAACATTCTTGCCAAAAAATCACCCACTTGCTAGCGTCAACGATGTCATGAATGCAGTCTTTGTTGAATCTATCGGTATTGGCGAATCAATGTACTACGGTCCAGGTGCTGGTCAAAAACCAACAGCAACATCTGTTTTGGCAGATATTATCCGTATTGCTCGTCGTCTTTCAGATGGCAATGTTGGTAAACCATTTAATGAGTTCCGTCGTGACTTGCCATTGGCTAATCCAGCAGATGTTAAGAGTAACTACTACTTTGCCCTTGATACGCCAGACGAAAAAGGTAAAATCCTTCACTTGTCTGAAATCTTCAACTCAGAAGATATTTCATTTGAACAAGTCTTGCAACAAAAAGCAAATGGCACAACAGCTCGTATCGTTGTGATTACACATGCTATGTCTAAGACACAACTTAAAGCTGTTACTGAAAAACTTGAAGCAGCAGAAGATTTCACAGTTGTCAACACATTGAAAGTTTTGTCTAACTAATTGATAAGCCCATACTGGTGCGTATAAGAAAGGTATTCAAGGAGAAAAGTCGCTGATGGCTTTCCTCCTTTTGGTGTATTATTATGAAAATTACTGTTCCAGCAACATCTGCCAATATTGGTCCAGGTTTTGACTCTGTGGGTGTTGCCGTTTCTAAATATTTGACAGTCGAGGTGCTTGAACCAGTGGATGCATGGCATATCGAACATGATTTGGGCGATATTCCTTCAGATGAAAATAACCTCCTCATTTCAACTGCCTTGCAAGTTAAGTCTGATTTGCAGCCCCATAAATTGGTGATGACATCAGATATTCCCTTAGCGCGTGGGCTAGGTTCTTCAAGTTCTGTTATTGTCGCAGGAATCGAGTTGGCCAATCAATTGGCAAACTTGCAGCTCTCAGACGATGATAAACTTGATATTGCAACCAAGATTGAAGGTCATCCGGACAATGTTGCCCCAGCTATTTTTGGGAATCTCGTTGTAGCCTCTTATGTGGATGAACATGTTAATAGCATCGTGACAGACTTTCCAGAGTGTGCCTTTGTAGCCTTCATTCCGAGCTATGAACTTAAGACATCTGATTCACGTGGGGTACTTCCAAGTGACCTGTCTTACAAAGAAGCTGTAGCTGCATCATCTATTGCCAACGTTGCCATTGCTGCCCTCTTTGCAGGCGATTTGGTTAAGGCAGGACATGCTATTCAAGGGGATATGTTCCACGAACGCTACCGTCAAAAATTGGTTAAAGAATTTGCGACTATTAAGGAATTGTCAGGTCAATATGGTGCTTATGCGACCTATCTTTCAGGCGCTGGCCCAACAGTTATGACCTTGACGCCAAATGATCAGGCTGAAGCTCTTAAAACGGCTATCGATGGTCTTGGTTTAGATGGTGAAACCTTCATCCTATCTGTGGATAAAGCAGGTGTTGTCGTTGACTAGAAAAAATCAAGGGCTACTCTTTGGTCTAGCCACCTATATTCAATGGGGATTTTTATCCCTTTTTTGGAAGCTTTTAGCAGGTGTTTCGGCTTATAACACCTTCTCGTGGCGGATTGTTTTTACAGTGGTGACTATGCTGACTTACGCCCTAGTCGCTAAGCAAAATACACGTTTCAAAAAGGAGCTTGTAGAACTTTGGCAAGATAAGAAAGCCTTGCTTCGTATGCTACTTGCTAGTTTTCTCATAGCAGCTAACTGGTTGATTTATATCTATGCTGTGGGTCATGGTCAAGCGACGCAGGCTAGCCTGGGCTATTACATTATGCCTATTGTTTCTATCCTGTTTGCCCTCATTTTTCTTCGTGAATCATTGAGTAGGACCATGTGGGCAGCAGTAGTATTGGCCTTTATAGGAGTACTGGTTCTTGTTGCCAATACAGGAAAACTTCCCATGGTTTCATTGGGGTTAGCTCTGAGCTTTGGTTTCTATGGTCTAATCAAAAAAGGGGTTAGACTCTCCAGTGACGTAGCCATGCTAGTAGAAAGCGGCTTGCTACTACCTTTTGTAGCTATCTATCTTGTTTTCTTTTCTCCAGAATCATTTTCTTCCTATTCGAGCATGGAAATGTTTCTCCTAGCCATATCCGGTGTGGTGACGGCCGTTCCATTGCTTTGCTTCTCAGAAGCAGTCAAAAGGGCGCCGCTTAACCTTATTGGTTTTATCCAGTATCTTAATCCTACGATTCAACTTCTCGTAGCCATCCTCATTTTTGGTGAGACGGTCAGCTTTGGAGAGTTGAAAGGCTTCCTCTTTATCTGGATGGCCATCCTAGTCTTTGTAACTGGCCAAATAGTAACATTTCGTAGAAGTTCCTGATAGCTATCGGGAACTTTTTATAATGTCGACCTAAAAATGAGCCAAGTTTATCTGACAATTTTAGAACTTTAAGATATAATAGTAGTATTAGATTAAAATAGCGGAGAATTTTATGCGAAAAATGAAAAAGCTAGTGAGCTATCTGCTTCTGCTCGCTATCCCAGTTGCCATCGCTGCAGGTCTGTTTATCTTTAACGGTTCAGGTTACCGTTTGTCAGAAAAAGATGCAGCAGACATTGCTTACAAAAATGCAGGTGTCAAAACTTCTGAGATCTCTCAATCAACAGTTTCAAAAGCACGTTCTGGGCTTCACGGAAGTTATGAGATTAGTTTCACAACGTCAGACAACCATTTTGAGTATACGATTGACGGTCAGTCGGGATCTATTTTGAAACATAAGAGTGACCATCCAACATCTAAGGATGAGGATGATACTCAAAAAAGTGAAGAGCCTAAAGACGAGACTCAACCTAGCGAAAACAAGGAAGAGACAGCAGTATCTAAAGAAGCTGCGCAAACGACAGCTCTTAACCATGCTGGCCTAGCTGAAGGTTCTGTGACCAACTTGAAAACGGACTTGAAGACTGAAGGAGACGGTAAAGTCTACAATATCAGCTTTGATTATGCTGCTAGCGGTCTACGTTATAAATACGCGGTAAATGCTGATTCAGGAGCTATCGTAGCCTATACGACTGAGTATCTGACAGGGGCTGCGACTCCTGCTCAGTAGGTCGCAGATAGAGTGAAAGCTCTCCTTATTATTAAGGAAAATCCTTGCAATTTCTCTGAAATGGTGTAAACTTAAAGTGAAAACGGTAACAGTAGCTGTAAAAGTTGCCGTAGAATCAAGGAGGCTTTGACCATGAAAGAATTCCAAGCATTTAAAGACACGCTTAGCAATAAGGCTCTCAAAGCCATTTACGAAGAAAGTAAATTGGAAGTCCAAGACGAAACAACTGAAGGTACAGAAGCCTTCTCACTAGCTTTGGCGACCCAAATGGCTATCAATCTACTCGAAAGCTATGAAAAATGGCTAAAAGAAGAAAGAGCTAAGGGAGATAAATAAGATGAAATCCTTGTCGAAAGACAGGGATTTTTCTAATGGAAAATAAAGTTATCTAGAATGTAGATGATCTGTCTTGAAATATCTATAATGCCATCATTCATGTACTCAAAATAAAATAAATGCTTTTACTTATGATAAATGAGCCATTTCTTGTGGAAAAGGTCACGATTTTAGCCGATGTTTTGTTACAATGGTTTCAGCAAGTTCCTTAAGAGAGGAGTAGAAAGATGATTTTCTTGGTGGTTAGGATAATTACTATGATGTTTGGGGGTATAGTTACTTACCTGCTATTGTGTTATTTTATTAGTCATACACAGTCCGAACATGTTTTAATAAGAGCACATCAAAGACGAGTTGCAGCTGGGAAAAGGCTCAAAGATGTTTGTGGGCTTGAATTAAAAGTTCATAAAGAACATTTTCAGAAGGATTTTGAAGGAAAGTGATGGTGAACTTCATGGAGTTAATTAAATCATTTCTTGTGGCGCCCTATTTTCTTGGGATGATTCTTGGTGGTGTGTTTTTAGGGATTTATGTGTTGATAGATAAGATTATTAAGAATCCGATAAAAGATATCAATTATTATAAAAAGTTTGTAGAATCTTACAAAGAAGAAGCAGATTTTTATAAAATGTCCTCCGAAGAGTATAAAACGATGGCAATAACTTACCGTAAGAGATATTTGGAAAGCCAAGCAAAGTTAGAACTTGTCATGAAAGGTAATAGTAGCCATTGAAAATTGTGAGGAAAAGTAGGACAGAGGACCTACTTTCAAATTCAAAAATCAATAAGATTTCCATCACAATTTCATTTGTCTTGGTCTTAAAATTGTGATAAAATAAGACCATTCAGAGGTGCTTTGAAGCCCATTTGTCACAGGAAGCGGTGGTACTGAGAAATCCGCACAAATGTCAAAGCTGGTTGCTGATGGTCAAATTGAATCAAGAAAGCTGTGAGTGGTTGTCACTCAAAATTGGGTGGTACCGCGGATACACATTCGTCCCTGTCATAGTTATGGCAGGGATTTTCTATAGCTTTTAAAGAACTAAGACCGAAGGTCACAGGTGGATTTAGAGATATCGATGCAGACGGAGCGCAAGCGAGGTCTACGTTCCTATCAGAGGAGGGTGACATGAAGCAATCTTTTGAGACCAGTAAATTGTACTATGGTTTTCCCATTTTTATCTTGGGTTACCAGGACCAGACACATGGCTATAATGTGACGACTTGTAGTTCTTCCTATAGTCTAGGAGATTGGCTCGTCATCGGGGTTGGTAGTGAGGAAAATGCGGCAGACCAGATTAAGCATTATCAGAAGTTCACAGTGAATATTCCTGATGAGAGTTTAATGCTTGAGATGGAGCAGGCTGGTTTTATTAGTCATCGTGAAAAGATTGCTAAATTCGGCTTAGATTTCCAACCTTCTAAACTGACACAAGCACCTATACTGGATGCTTGCCCAGTCGTATTGGATTGCCAGGTAGACAGAATTATTGAGGAAGATGGTATCTGTCATATCTTTGCTAAGATTCTAGACCGTCTGGCTGAATCTGATTTGTTGGATGACAGGGGACATTTTAAAAATGACCGCTTTGCACCGACTTACTTTATGGGAGATGGTTATAAACGTGTCTATCGCTATCTAGATGACCGAGTCGACCCCATGGGAAGCTTCATCAAGAAAGCGAGGAAGAGGGATGAAAAGAGCTGAGTTGCCAGAACGAATCGAAACGGAGCGACTCGTCTTACGAAATCGTACATTGGCGGATGCAGAGGCAATTTTTGACTTTGCCAGTCGTCCAGAAGTCTCCTACCCAGCTGGTTTTCCACCCGTCAAGACCTTGGAAGATGAAATCTATTACCTAGAACATATCCTTCCCGAGCGCAATCAAAAAGAAAATCTTCCAGCAGGCTATGGGATTGTGGTCAAAGGGACTGATAAGATTATCGGCTCTGTTGATTTCAACCATCGCCACGAAGACGATGTGCTTGAGATTGGCTATACCTTGCATCCAGATTATTGGGGCCGAGGTTATGTACCAGAAGCAGCGCATGCTTTGATTGATTTAGCTTTTAAAGAACTGGTGCTTCATAAGATAGAATTGTCTTGCTTTGGCTACAATATCCAAAGTCAACGAGTTGCGAAAAAATTAGGATTTACCCTTGAAGCTCGCATAAGAGACCGCAAGGATACCCAAGGCAACCGCTGTGATGATTTGAGATATGGCTTGCTGAAGAGTGAGTGGGAGAGTTTAAGTAATGTTTAGTGGTCATTCAATCGTTACTATTAATAATTATGATTTAATTCAGGTTTCTGATATTAAAAATTATTCTGCAAATTTCAATCCACACTTATATTTTATTTTAGGTATACCTAGATGGTATTTTAAAAAAGTTAGGAGTTGTTTTTTTGATAGGACAAAAGTAAAATATACAGTTATAAGTGAAGATGGAACTGAGTATTCTAATACTTTCCGACTTACGGATAAAAAGGGCAACTTGCTTAAAATTAATAAACTTGAAATTTCAAGAGATTCGCTTTTTTTAACTATAAATGGAACAGAAAAATATTCTGCAACAAATATTATGTTAAATAATAAAAATTTTATACCAGCTTTTAAGATACTATATATAGGGCAAGCAAAAGGTAATGATTTTAATAGATTTGCTCAAGATAGATTGAAAAGTCATTCTACTCTTCAAAATATCTTATCGCAGATAATTGACTCTAGAATCATATATGATATTAAAGTACTTCTGTTATCAACAAGTGAAGTTAAAGTTGCTACTACTATGGATTCCGGTAAGTTTGCTACAATATCTGCGGAAGAAATATTAGATTTTCCTGATGAATCTAGTCACATAAATCTAGTTGAAGCAAAATTAATTAATTATTTTAAACCTGAATTTAACGAAAAATTCAAAAATTGGTATGTTCCTGAGGAGCATCACAAGTCCTATGATGATTATTATAAAAAGAAATTTAATTCTATGGTAATCACTTTTGAAAATTTATTGCCATGTTCTTTCTATACAGATCATGTTAAACATTTTACAGTACCGTTTGAAATTATAGACTATTCGATAATTGGGAGTGAAAATTTTTTTGAATCTGTGATAGAACAGTATATTAATTCGAAGGAGAAACAAAAATGAAACAACTTTCACCTAAATACAATCCAGCCGAGGTTGAGGCTGGTCGTTACCAAAAATGGCTTGATGAGGATGTTTTCAAGCCTTCTGGCGATAAAAAGGCTAAGCCTTATTCAATCGTTATTCCACCACCAAACGTAACTGGTAAACTTCACCTTGGTCACGCTTGGGATACTACTTTGCAAGATATTATCATCCGTCAAAAACGTATGCAAGGTTTTGATACGCTTTGGCTTCCTGGTATGGACCACGCAGGGATTGCGACTCAAGCTAAAGTAGAGGCGCGTTTGGCTGAAGATGGCATCTCTCGTTATGACCTGGGTCGTGAAAAATTCCTTGATAAAGTCTGGGAATGGAAAGATGAGTATGCTTCAACTATCAAGCAACAATGGGGTAAGATGGGGCTCTCTGTAGACTATTCTCGTGAGCGTTTCACCCTTGATGAAGGTCTTTCAAAAGCCGTTCGTAAGGTTTTCGTAGAGCTTTACAGAAAAGGCTGGATCTACCGTGGTGAATTTATCATCAACTGGGATCCAAAAGCTCGTACAGCCCTTTCTGATATCGAGGTTATTCACAAGGATGTGGAAGGTGCCTTCTACCACATGAACTACATGTTGGAAGACGGTTCACGTGCCCTTGAAGTGGCAACAACACGTCCTGAAACTATGTTTGGGGATACTGCCGTAGCGGTTAACCCAAACGATGACCGTTATAAAGACTTGATTGGTCAAAATGTTATCTTGCCTATCTTGAACAAGCCAATCCCAATCGTTGGGGACGAACACGCAGACCCTGAATTCGGTACTGGTGTGGTTAAAATCACTCCTGCTCACGACCCTAATGACTTCTTGGTTGGTCAACGTCATAACTTACCACAAGTCAACGTTATGAACGATGATGGTACCATGAATGAATTGGCTGGTGAATTCAACGGTATGGACCGCTTTGAAGCACGTAAGGCTGTTGTTAAGAAATTGGAAGAAATCGGTGCCCTTGTCGAAATTGAAAAAATGACTCACTCAGTTGGTCACTCAGAACGTACAGGTGTGCCTGTTGAGCCACGTTTGTCTACACAATGGTTTGTTAAGATGGACCAATTGGCGAAAAATGCTATCGCAAACCAAGACACAGACGACAAGGTAGAATTCTACCCACCTCGTTTCAACGACACCTTCCTTCAATGGATGGAAAATGTCCACGACTGGGTGATTTCTCGTCAGCTCTGGTGGGGTCACCAAATCCCTGCTTGGTACAATGCTGAGGGTGAAATGTACGTCGGTGAAGAAGCACCAGAAGGCGACGGATGGAAACAGGATGAAGACGTCTTGGACACTTGGTTCAGTTCTGCCCTCTGGCCATTCTCAACTATGGGCTGGCCTGATGTGGAAGCAGAAGACTTCAAACGTTACTTCCCAACTTCAACCTTGGTTACAGGTTACGACATCATCTTCTTCTGGGTGTCTCGTATGATCTTCCAATCATTGGAATTCACAGGACGCCAACCATTTAAGAACGTCTTGATCCACGGTTTGATTCGTGACGAGCAAGGACGTAAGATGTCTAAGTCACTCGGTAACGGGATTGACCCAATGGATGTTATCGAGAAATATGGTGCTGATGCTCTCCGTTGGTTCCTTTCAAACGGTTCTGCACCAGGTCAAGACGTGCGTTTCTCTTACGAAAAAATGGATGCTTCTTGGAACTTCATTAACAAGATCTGGAACATCTCTCGTTACATTCTCATGAACAATGAAGGTTTGACCTTGGATGTAGCACGTGAAAATGTAGCTAAAGTGGCTGCTGGTCAAGCAGGTAATGTCACAGACCGTTGGATTCTCCACAACCTCAATGAAACCATTGGAAAAGTTACTGAGAACTTTGACAAGTTCGAATTTGGTGTGGCTGGTCACATCCTCTACAACTTCATCTGGGATGAGTTTGCGGACTGGTATGTTGAGTTGACTAAGGAAGTGCTTTACAGCGATAACGAAGACGAAAAAGTTATCACTCGTTCGGTTCTTCTTTACACCTTGGATCAAATCTTGCGTCTCCTTCACCCAATCATGCCATTCGTAACTGAAGAAATCTACGGCCAAATCTCTGAAGGAACGATCGTGACTGCTGAATACCCAGTGGTTCGTCCAGAGTTTGAAAATGAAGAAGCTGCAGCTGGTGTTGAAGCTCTTAAAGATGTGATTCGTTCAGTCCGTAACTCACGTGCAGAAGTGAACGTAGCGCCAAGTAAACCAATCACTATCTTAATCAAGACAAGCGACAGCAAGCTCGATGCTTTCTTTAATGATAATGTCAACTACATCAAACGCTTCACAAACCCAGAACACTTGGAAATTGCAGCAGATGTAGAAGTTCCTGACTTGGTTATGTCAAGTATCATCACAGGCGCAGAAATCTACTTACCACTCGCTGATCTTCTTAATGTCGAAGAAGAATTGGCTCGCCTTGAAAAAGAATTAGCCAAATGGCAAAAAGAACTCGACATGGTTGGTAAGAAACTTAGCAACGAACGCTTCGTAGCCAATGCCAAACCAGAAGTCGTTCAAAAAGAACGCGACAAACAAGAAGATTACCAAGCTAAATACGATGCGACAGTAGTGCGTATTGAAGAAATGAAGAAATTGGTGAAATAAACAAAGAAGCACGGCGGAATGCCGTGTTTTTTAAGCTCTTTGTCAACTGTGGTGCTTCACAAAAAAAATTCTGGTGATGTGTCGTGATTTAAATATAACAAAAAAGTCATCATATGATGACTTTTTCAGTGGCTCTAACAAAAGCCTGCGTTTATTTCAAGCAATGAATAGTAAACAGTATTTTTTAAACTAAGAACGTCTAAGAAGCTTTTTAAGTCCTTGAATAAGTTTGTATTTTAAAGGTTGTGGGTAATAGCGGAAGGTTCCCATCTTACGAACAATATAACCGTTAAAGTTTTGTTTAAATCGTAGAACTCCATCAGAGCCGTCAAACACACCTGTGATTCCAAGGAAATTATAACTCATAATATTTCTTCTTAAAGTGCAATTCATGGCATGATACTGAATTAAGAAAGCAGCAGAGAATTTTTGAAATTCTGTGTAGGAACCTCCAAAGAGATATGTGGCCTGATCTTTCGTATATAGTATTAAAGCACAGGCAAGAAGTATCTTCTCTGTATTAATTTGTTGTTTGAGCTCTGAAATGATCTGTTTTTGTTTATTCAATTTTTGAGCTTGTTGATCATACTGTTTGCTCTTAGGGTTCAGTGAGGTAAGTTTACTATTTATGTGATCTAAGCTTTTTTCAAAATCTAACTCTGCTACCAAGAAATCAGCGTTATCACCAAATGCATCATATAGTTCTGTATAATAATCTAAACTTTTATCTTCAAATCCTTGCCTTCTTCCGGTTTCTTCTATAATCTTTTTGAATTCTGGAATTTCTTCTTTATTTATTTTGCGAACAATAACATTATAGTCGAGAGCAGTTTTGATGTTTCTGACGCTATTTTTGTTAAATGATTTTAATAAAGATGTTTCATCAAAGCCCTCAAGATTTTTCAAATAATGCCAAGTTGGTTCTCCTTCAGGATAGCCTACCTGTAAACCATCAAATTTGTAGCCAAGATCTGTTAGTGTAGAAATTAATTCTGTTTTCTCAGGTTCAATAGGCTTTCCATCAATTTCAAATGTCTGATAAATGTCGTCTGGCTTTACAACCAATTCTAGAGCTCCCTGTTTCTTAGCAAAAAGTTGTAATTCATGATAAAAACTCTTTAAATCGGATTCATTTGTATACAATGGACCACTATTAATTTCTATTCTGACTCCTCCAGTCAAATGCTTCATGAAAGCAATAGCAGCAACAGTAGTTTCATTATTACTTTTCCAACCTAAAAATTTAGTCTCGAATCCTCTTTTTCTTAGGAGATTAGACATTGATACTGTTTGCATGAACGAATGTTCTTTACATTTTTCTATGAAAGATGTAAACTCATCCTCTTTCAAAATTGTAAGACTCATTTTATTTCCTTTCGATTACAAGTAAAATAGTTATATAAGTTATTATAACAAAAATAAATCCAGATGCTTCAAACTATCTATATTTCAAAGTGACTATAGTCAGAGAATGCTAAAGTCTAGTAATCTTACATTAATATAAAACTAGGTACAGTGAGGTTCTAGATTCTATCGTTGATAACGAAAGGAAGATAGCATCGGGTCATGTGTTTTGTATGATAGAAGAAGATTTAGGACAAAAGAAGTTGTTAAATTGGACGAGTTACCGTTTTGTACACGTCATTTTATGAAAAATACAAAGTCTCTATGAGGTGATATTATTATTCCTGGACTATGAAATAAAGGTTGGGTAAGTCGTTTAACATCTGATAATGTTAGTGTTTGTTTTATCCAAGGAGAGTAGCCACGTCGATGGTAATTATTGATAAAGTAAACATTTGATATGGAGAGATACTAATATTAAAAAGTGTCGGAGTAGTATTTTCTACTTTTGGAGTCAGTAGGACTTTCTAAAGAGAAAGTGGAGCAAAAACGCTCCCCTTCAGCTTTCTTTAAGGAACTCAAGTTATACTATAGTTATCCTAATAAGTATTACTGAACGTCGTTCGGTAGCGCTCACATGTTCTGGTTTTAAGTCAGACAGTGTATCTTTCTTTTTTCATAAATCTCCCAAACAAGTCTAACCATAATAGGTTAGGCTTGTTTTTATGAAATAAGAAGAAAGTTTTTCATTAAAAGTAAACGCTTACGCAAATAAAATGAAAACGTTAGGCAAAGTCAGTGAAAACGTCCAAAAAACCGTCAATTCATTGACTTTCGTGGAAAATAGGACTAAAATAGCAGGGTAAAAATAATTAAAAGGAGAATTCTACTATGAATTTAACTATCTTAGCCCTCGGTTTGGCCGTTATGGGTGTATCTATTGGTGAGGGTATCCTCGTTGCTAATATCGCTAAATCTGCAGCTCGCCAACCTGAGATGTTTAGCAAACTTCAAACATTGATGTTTACTGGTGTTGCCTTCATCGAAGGTACCTTCTTCGTATTGTTTGCCCTTAGCTACATTGTCTAATAGACAAATAAAAAGATGAAGGAGGGATGAGCAGTGGAAGCTACAAGTAATCCAACCGTCTCATTATTTGGGATTGATTTTGACTTGACGATCCTTGCCATGTCTCTCTTGACAGTAATTATCGTTTTTGGAGTGGTTTTTTGGTCAAGTCGTAAGATGACCATTAAACCAAAGGGAAAACAAAATGTACTCGAGTTCATCTATGAATTTGTGAATAACACCATTTCTCAAAATCTTGGAAAATTCACAAAAAATTATAGTTTGCTCTTGTTTGTAATTTTCACCTTTGTGTTTACAGCAAACAACTTAGGTCTGCTTGTATCTGTAAAAAGTGAGCATTACAATTTTTGGTCTTCTCCAACATCGAATTTCGGTGTTACTATCACTCTTTCTTTGATTATTACCCTCATTAGTCATATTGAGGGGATTCGTAAAAAAGGGTTTAAAGGCTATCTCAAAGGCTACCTTTCACCATACCCAGCTATGCTCCCAATGAACATCTTGGAACAACTCACTAACCCTGCTTCATTGGCCTTACGTTTGTTTGGTAACATTTATTCTGGTGAGGTACTAACTGGCTTGATTCTTCAATTGGTGACATGGTCTGCTTTTGCAGCACCTGTATCCTTTGCTCTGAACCTTGTCTGGGTTGCCTTTTCAGCTTTTATTGGGTTCATTCAAGCCTATGTCTTTATTATCCTAAGTTCTAACTACATTGGTGATAAAGTCAACGAAGAATAATTAAGAAAGGGAGAAATAAAATGTCATTACTGATTAATAGTACGACACTTGGTAATATCATTATTACGCTCGGCTCTGTTTTTCTCTTGTATTACCTCATTCGTAAATTCGCATGGGATCAAATTACAGGAATCTTTGCTGCTCGTGAAAAGAAAATTGCCACAGATATTGATAGTGCTGAAAATGCTCGTCAAGAAGCAGAAAGCTTGGCACAAAAACGTCAAGATGAGTTAGCTGGTGCTCGCACAGAAGCAGCTCAAATTATTGATGGGGCCAAGGAAACTGGTAAAACTCAAGAATCAAAAATCATTGCAGAAGCACATGATGAAGCTAAACGCTTGAAAGAGAAAGCAAATCAAGATATCGCTCAAAGCCGTGTGGAAGCACTTGCTGGCGTTAAAGGTGAGGTTGCTGACTTGACTGTCCTTTTGGCAGAAAAAGTCATGAAACAAAACCTTGATGCCAAAGCGCAATCTGACTTGATTGATAGCTATCTTGATCAATTAGGAGATGCTTAATGGATAAGAAAACACAAGCTCTTGTTGAGCAGTATGCCAGAAGTCTGGTAGAAGTCGCTTTTGAACAAGACGCCGTGTCAACAATCCAAGAAGAAGTAAGGCAAATCCTAACAGTTTTTGCTGAAACAAATCTAAAAACCTTCTTGTCTCAAGAAAATGTGACAAGTGAGGCTAAAAAAGAAAGTCTGAGCTTGATTCAAGAGTCTTGTTCAGTATACATGAACAATTTTCTTGAGGTGATTTCACTCAATGACCGCGCTAACATTCTTTATGATGTCTTGAAATTGGTCCTTGAGCTCTTTGATCAAGAAGACAACACTTACGATGTCACTGTGACATCAGCAAGTCCCTTGTCTGAAGAACAAAAAACTAGACTTTTGGCGATAGTTTCACAAAAATTTGAGATTAAGACACGTCGTTTAGTAGAAAAAATTGATGAGGACCTCATTGGAGGATTCGTCATCAAAGCAAAGAATAAGGTTGTTGACACGTCAATTCGCAGTCAATTGCAAACCTTTAAAACGAATTTGAAATAGAAAGTGGTGTGACTTTTGGCAATTAACGCACAAGAAATTAGCGCTTTAATTAAAAAGCAAATTGAAAACTTCCAGCCAAACTTTGACGTCACTGAAACTGGTGTCGTTACCTATATCGGTGACGGTATCGCACGTGCTCGTGGTCTTGATAATGCTATGAGTGGTGAGTTGCTCGAATTTGAAAATGGTGCCTATGGTATGGCCCAAAACCTTGAAACTAATGATGTCGGTATCATTATCTTGGGGGATTTCGTAGCAATTCGTGAAGGCGATATTGTTAAACGTACTGGAAAAATCATGGAAGTTCCAGTTGGTGAAGCCCTTATTGGTCGTGTAGTAAACCCACTTGGGCAACCAGTTGATGGTCTTGGTGACATCGAAACAACAGGTTTCCGTCCAGTTGAAACACCTGCTCCAGGTGTTATGCAACGTAAATCAGTTTCTGAGCCATTGCAAACTGGTCTTAAGGCTATTGATGCCTTGGTTCCAATTGGACGTGGTCAACGTGAATTGATCATCGGAGACCGCCAAACTGGTAAAACTTCAGTAGCCATTGATGCTATCTTGAACCAAAAAGGTCAAGATATGATCTGTATCTATGTGGCTATTGGTCAAAAAGAATCAACAGTTCGTACACAAGTAGAAACTCTCCGTAAACACGGTGCTCTTGATTACACAATTGTTGTGACTGCCTCTGCATCACAACCATCACCATTGCTTTACATTGCGCCTTATGCGGGTGTTGCAATGGCTGAAGAGTTCATGTATAACGGAAAACACGTTTTGATTGTTTATGATGATTTGTCTAAACAAGCCGTGGCCTACCGTGAACTTTCATTGCTTCTCCGTCGTCCACCAGGTCGTGAAGCCTACCCAGGGGATGTCTTCTATCTCCACTCACGTCTTTTGGAACGTTCAGCTAAAGTTTCAGATGATCTTGGTGGTGGTTCTATTACCGCCTTGCCAATCATCCAAACGCAAGCCGGAGATATCTCAGCATACATCGCAACAAACGTTATTTCAATCACAGATGGACAAATCTTCTTGCAAGAAAACTTGTTTAACTCAGGTATTCGTCCAGCCATTGATGCGGGTTCTTCTGTATCACGTGTAGGTGGATCAGCGCAAATTAAAGCGATGAAGAAGGTTGCTGGTACACTTCGTCTTGACTTGGCTTCATATCGTGAACTTGAAGCCTTTACGCAATTTGGTTCAGATTTGGATGCTGCGACTCAAGCGAAATTGAACCGTGGTCGTCGTACAATCGAAGTTTTGAAACAACCACTTCATAAACCACTTCCGGTTGAGAAACAAGTTGTTATCCTTTACGCTTTGACACACGGTTTCTTGGATAGTGTTCCGGTTGATCAAATCTTGGATTTTGAAGATGCACTCTATGACTACTTTGATAGTCACCATGAGGATATCTTTGAAACTATTCGTACAACTAAGGATCTTCCTGAGGAATCTGTACTTAATGAAGCTATCCAAGCTTTCAAAGATCAGTCAGAATATAAATAGAAATAGGGAGGACAGCATATGGCAGGCTCTCTAAGAGAAATCCAAGCAAAAATTGCTTCAACAAAGAAAACGAGTCAAATTACAGGAGCCATGCAAATGGTTTCTGCCTCAAAATTGACACGTTCTGAGCAAGCTGCTAAAGATTTCCAAATCTATGCCTCAAAAATTAGACAGATCACAACAGATCTTCTACATTCAGAATTGATTAATGGTTCGTCAAATCCAATGTTGGACGCACGCCCAGTTCGTAAGACGGGTTACATTGTCATTACTTCAGATAAAGGACTTGTTGGAGGTTATAACTCAACAATTCTTAAAGCTGTGTTGGACATGATTAAACGTGACCATGATTCTGAAGATGAATATGCTATCATTTCTATTGGTGGAACAGGTTCAGATTTCTTCAAGGCTCGTAACATGAATGTTGCTTTTGAACTTCGTGGCCTTGAAGATCAACCTAGTTTTGAACAAGTCGGAAAAATCATTTCTAAAGCAGTAGGAATGTATCAAAATGAACTCTTTGATGAACTCTATGTGTGCTACAACCACCATGTCAACAGTTTGTCTAGTGAAGTTCGTGTGGAACAAATGCTTCCTATCGCTGATTTGGATCCCAATGAATCAGAAGGTCATGTGTTGACCAAGTTTGAATTGGAACCAGATCGTGACACTATTTTGGATCAACTCTTGCCACAATATGCGGAGAGTCTTATCTACGGTGCTATCGTAGATGCCAAAACAGCTGAACACGCAGCTGGTATGACTGCAATGCAGACAGCCACTGATAATGCTAAGAATGTGATTAACGATTTGACAATCCAATATAACCGTGCGCGTCAAGCTGCCATCACTCAGGAAATTACTGAAATCGTTGGTGGTGCAAGTGCACTTGAATAGCTAGAGATTTGTCTTAATTAGACACACATGAAAAAAAGGATGATTGTCATCCAGAAAACTATCATAAGGAGAAAACAATGAGCTCAGGCAAAATTGCTCAGGTTGTTGGTCCTGTTGTAGACGTAGCGTTTGCAGCTGGTGATAAACTTCCTGAGATTAACAATGCATTGGTCGTTTATACTGATGAACAAAAGTCTAAACGTATCGTGCTCGAAGTAGCTCTTGAACTTGGAGAAGGTGTGGTTCGTACCATTGCCATGGAATCTACTGATGGATTGACTCGTGGACTAGAAGTTCTGGACACTGGTCGTCCAATCAGCGTTCCTGTTGGTAAAGATACCCTTGGACGTGTCTTTAACGTTCTTGGTGATACCATTGACTTGGAAGCACCTTTTGCAGACGATGCAGAGCGTGAACCAATTCACAAAAAAGCACCAACTTTCGATGAATTGTCAACATCTACTGAAATCCTTGAAACAGGGATTAAAGTTATCGACTTGCTAGCCCCTTACCTTAAAGGTGGTAAAGTCGGACTCTTCGGTGGTGCCGGTGTTGGTAAAACCGTTCTTATTCAAGAGTTGATTCACAACATTGCCCAAGAGCACGGTGGTATTTCCGTGTTTACAGGTGTTGGTGAACGTACACGTGAAGGTAATGACCTTTACTGGGAAATGAAAGAATCTGGCGTTATTGAGAAAACAGCCATGGTCTTCGGTCAAATGAACGAACCACCTGGAGCACGTATGCGTGTTGCTCTTACTGGTTTGACAATTGCGGAATACTTCCGTGATGTCGAAGGTCAAGACGTGCTTCTCTTCATCGATAACATCTTCCGTTTCACTCAAGCAGGTTCTGAGGTTTCTGCCCTTCTTGGTCGTATGCCATCAGCCGTTGGTTACCAACCTACACTTGCTACTGAAATGGGTCAATTGCAAGAACGTATCACATCAACTAAAAAAGGTTCTGTTACATCAATCCAAGCCATCTACGTTCCAGCCGATGACTATACTGACCCAGCGCCAGCTACAGCATTTGCTCACTTGGATTCAACAACCAACCTTGAACGTAAGTTGACACAAATGGGTATTTACCCAGCCGTTGACCCATTGGCATCAAGCTCACGTGCCCTTTCACCTGAAATTGTTGGTGAAGAACACTATGCTGTTGCGACTGAAGTTCAACGTGTGCTTCAACGTTACCGTGAATTGCAAGATATTATCGCTATCCTTGGTATGGATGAATTGTCAGACGAAGAAAAAACATTGGTTGGACGTGCTCGTCGTATCCAATTCTTCTTGTCACAAAACTTTAACGTTGCTGAACAGTTTACAGGTCAACCAGGTTCTTATGTTCCAGTTGCTGAGACCGTTCGTAGCTTTAAAGAAATCCTTGAAGGTAAATATGACAATCTTCCAGAAGATGCCTTCCGTAGCGTAGGTCCAATTGAGGATGTAGTAGCTAAAGCTAAAGCTATGGGCTACTAATGAGGTGAAGATATGGCACAAATGACCGTACAAGTGGTAACTCCGGATGGTCTGAAATATGACCACCATGCCAGCTTTATCCACGCGGTTACTAAAGATGGTCAAATTGGTATCTTGCCAGGCCATATTA
Source organism: Streptococcus sp. 27098_8_74 (assembly GCF_041431705.1). Lineage (NCBI taxonomy): Bacteria > Bacillati > Bacillota > Bacilli > Lactobacillales > Streptococcaceae > Streptococcus > Streptococcus sp. 27098_8_74. The sequence goes on along the minus strand of NZ_JAPVYF010000004.1, from coordinate 28,073 downwards.
ACTTGATTGCGCCACTTGAAGTGGATGAACTCAAGGTTCGTCGTGTGGATGACGAGAGTCACGTCGATTGGATTGCCGTAAACGGTGGTATCATCGAAGTTAAAGATGATTTTATTACTATCGTTGCCGATTCAGCAGAACGTGAACGCGACATTGACGTTTCTCGTGCCGAACGTGCCAAGCAACGTGCCGAACGTGACTTGGAAGAAGCAACTAAATCTGACCGTATTGATGAAGTTCAACGTGCTCAGGTTGCTCTCCGTCGAGCACTTAATCGTATCAGTGTCGGTACAAAATAAGACAAAAAAAACGAGACTTTGGTCCCGTTTTTTATTTGTCGTAAAAGAAAACATGAGAAGTAGCAAAGTTATCAAAGAAAGCTCATTGTAAAACCTATCTGAAGGTAAGATAAAAAATCAAATTTCCAGTCCTGAAAACGGTTAATTTAGCTTTTACTTTAGTTTAAGGTATCAAAGTGTTATAATATAAGCTGTTAGCTTTATATTTTAAGAGAAAATGTAGAGTAACGTAATAGAAAGTATGAGTTTTTTAAAGATATGAAAATTGAAAAGAAGCATCTTTTAGATTACACCATCTTAATACCTTATTTAATCTTATCCATAGTTGGTTTAATAGTAGTGTATTCAACAACAAGTGCTCGTTTAGTAGCCTTGGGAGCCAATCCCTTCGCATCTGTTATAAACCAAGGAGCCTTTTGGTTGGTATCCTTGTTCTCTATTTTTTTCATCTACCGACTGAAATTGAACTTTCTCAGGAAAGATAAGCTTTTGGGTGTTGTTATTGCCTTTGAGATTTTACTTTTGGTCATTGCCAAATTTTTTACTAGGGAAATTAATGGTGCCAATGGTTGGATTGTGCTTGGTCCCTTGTCTTTCCAACCAGCTGAGTACCTTAAGATCATTGTTGTCTGGTTTTTGGCACACACTTTTTCAAAAAAACAGTCTGCTATAGAACGTTATGACTACCAAGCCTTGACGAAGAATAGATGGATTCCTAGGAATGGTAAGGAACTTAATGACTGGCGTGTTTATTTGCTTGTAATGATTGGTTTGGTTGCTATCCAACCTGACTTGGGTAATGCGGCTATCATTGTATTGACTACGGTAGTTATGTTTTCAATTTCTGGTGTTGGCTACCGTTGGTTCACGGCCTTATTTGCCGGCATTGTAGGGATTTCATCAGCCTTCCTTGGTTTAATTGCCTTGGTTGGGGTTCAAACCATGGCTAAGGTACCTATCTTCGGTTATGTTGCCAAGCGTTTCGCAGCATATTTTAATCCGTTCAAGGATTTGACTGGATCTGGTCTCCAGCTATCTCATTCTTACTATGCTATGAGTAATGGGGGCTGGTTCGGTCTTGGACTTGGAAATTCGATTGAAAAAACTGGTTATCTCCCAGAAGCTACAACAGACTTTGTGTTTTCAATTGCAATTGAAGAGTTAGGTCTTATCGGAGCTGGCTTGATCCTGGCCCTCCTCTTTTTCCTCATTCTTCGTATTATGATTGTGGGAGTCAAGGCACGAAATCCTTTTAACTCTATGATGGCATTGGGTGTAGGTGCCTTAATGCTAATGCAGGTCTTCGTTAACATCGGAGGAATCTCAGGGCTGATTCCATCAACAGGGGTTACCTTCCCCTTCCTTTCGCAAGGAGGTAACTCTCTTTTAGTGACTTCAGTTGGGATAGCCTTTGTCTTGAACATCGCTGCTAATGAAAAGCGTGATAATATTGTTCAAGCGATTGAGGATGAGTTATCTCAGACTCAAGAATTGGAAAATCAAGATGAAAAAATTGTACCTTTAAGAAGAAGTCGGTAATACGGCTTCTTTTTTCGTTAGATGGTGTTAGGCAGTAGTATGAAGATAGTGAAAGCTAATAGGAGCAGTAGAAATAGAATTATTGAAAGGAATATTTGTAATTACTCTAAAGAAAAACTGAAAACTATATAAAATACTTGCAATTCTATGACATTTTGATAGAATAGTAGAGTAAAGTTAGACTGTATTGCCTACTGTCTATCTATAAAATATATTTTATTGGAGGCTTTTCCTAAATGGCAAAAGAAAAATACGATCGTAGTAAACCACACGTTAACATTGGTACAATCGGACACGTTGACCACGGTAAAACTACTTTGACAGCTGCTATCACAACTGTATTGGCTCGTCGTCTTCCTAGCGCAGTTAACACACCAAAAGACTACGCTTCAATCGACGCTGCTCCAGAAGAACGTGAACGCGGTATCACAATCAACACTGCACACGTTGAGTATGAAACTGAAAAACGTCACTACGCTCACATCGACGCGCCAGGACACGCGGACTACGTTAAAAACATGATCACTGGTGCCGCTCAAATGGACGGTGCGATCCTTGTAGTAGCATCTACTGACGGACCAATGCCACAAACTCGTGAGCACATCCTTCTTTCACGTCAGGTTGGTGTTAAACACCTTATCGTCTTCATGAACAAAGTTGACTTGGTTGACGATGAAGAATTGCTTGAATTGGTTGAAATGGAAATCCGTGACCTTCTTTCAGAATACGATTTCCCAGGTGATGACATTCCAGTTATCCAAGGTTCAGCTCTTAAAGCTCTTGAAGGTGATTCTAAATACGAAGACATCATCATGGACTTGATGAACACTGTTGACGAATACATTCCAGAACCAGAACGTGACACTGACAAACCATTGTTGCTTCCAGTCGAAGACGTATTCTCAATCACTGGTCGTGGTACTGTTGCTTCAGGACGTATCGACCGTGGTGTTGTTCGTGTCAATGACGAAGTTGAAATCGTTGGTCTTAAAGAAGAAATCCAAAAAGCAGTTGTTACTGGTGTTGAAATGTTCCGTAAACAACTTGACGAAGGTATTGCCGGAGATAACGTCGGTGTCCTTCTTCGTGGTATCCAACGTGATGAAATCGAACGTGGTCAAGTATTGGCTGCACCTGGTTCAATCAACCCACACACTAAATTCAAAGGTGAAGTTTACATCCTTTCTAAAGAAGAAGGTGGACGTCACACTCCATTCTTCAACAACTACCGTCCACAGTTCTACTTCCGTACAACTGACGTAACAGGTTCAATCGAACTTCCTGCAGGTACTGAAATGGTTATGCCTGGTGATAACGTGACTATCGACGTTGAGTTGATCCACCCAATCGCCGTTGAACAAGGTACAACATTCTCTATCCGTGAAGGTGGACGTACTGTTGGTTCAGGTATCGTATCTGAAATCGAAGCTTAATTAATATTAAGTTCCCAATACAATTATTCGTCAGACAATAATTGAGAGAGTCGAGTTTACTCGGCTCTTTTTGGTGTTTGAAAATGTTTGTATTCTATACTTTTAAACTGTTTAAGGTCCTTAAGCTAAGTTTTGATAGTGATAAATAGACATAAAGCAGATCGAGTTTTCGGAATTTTCCTAAAATCCTAGTAATAGTAAGGGATTTGTGATAAAATAAACGAGTAAATAAATAAAAGAAGAGGTATGTGAAATGTCACGTAAACCATTTATCGCTGGTAACTGGAAAATGAACAAAAATCCAGAAGAAGCAAAAGCATTCGTTGAAGCTGTAGCATCAAAACTTCCTTCATCAGATCTTGTTGAAGCTGGTATCGCAGCTCCTGCAGTTGACTTGACAGCTGTACTTGCCGCTGCTAAAGGTTCAAACCTTAAAGTTGCTGCACAAAACACTTACTTTGAAAATGCTGGTGCCTTCACTGGTGAAACTAGCCCACAAGTTTTGAAAGAAATCGGTACTGACTACGTTGTTATCGGTCACTCAGAACGTCGTGACTACTTCCACGAAACTGATGAAGACATTAACAAAAAAGCAAAAGCAATCTTTGCTAACGGTATGCTTCCAATCATCTGTTGTGGTGAATCACTTGAAACTTACGAAGCTGGTAAAGCAGCAGAATTCGTAGGTGCTCAAGTTTCAGCTGCTCTTGCTGGATTGACTGCAGAACAAGTAGCTTCAACAGTAATCGCATACGAACCAATCTGGGCTATCGGTACTGGTAAATCAGCTTCACAAGACGACGCACAAAAAATGTGTAAAGTTGTTCGTGACGTTGTAGCTGCTGACTTTGGTCAAGAAGTTGCTGACAAAGTACGTGTTCAATACGGTGGATCAGTTAAACCTGAAAACGTTGCTGAATACATGGCTTGTCCAGACGTTGACGGAGCTCTTGTAGGTGGTGCATCACTTGAAGCTGAAAGCTTCTTGGCATTGCTTGACTTCGTTAAATAATTTTACATAAAGTCGGGGTTTCCCTCGGCTTTTTTGTTTTTTGATGAATAGATTTAATAATTGCTTGGGATAAGACAAATGCTATTGGTTTGTAAAAACGAACGCTTTAGGTCCTGTATTTTATAGGTTTAGGGTTTCACAAATAGAATTGGATTGCCCAAAGAGATAGATAATATGCTATAATTAAAATAGTATAACTAGAGCTCAGACGCTAATAGTCTGTATGCTCCGCATTTTTTTCCAAAAAAGGAGAGTTAGAATCATGACTTTTGATGCAATTGACCAAATGGCGGTCAGCACTATTCGTTCGCTTTCGATCGAGGCAATTCAAGCCGCGAATTCTGGGCACCCAGGTCTTCCTATGGGTGCAGCGCCAATGGCTTATGTGCTTTGGAACCATGTGATGAATGTTAATCCAAAGACTAGCCGTAACTGGACAAACCGTGACCGTTTTGTTCTTTCTGCTGGTCATGGTTCTGCCTTGCTTTATAGTCTATTGCACCTTTCTGGCTATGATGTAACAATGGATGACTTGAAGAATTTCCGTCAATGGGGCTCTAAGACTCCAGGTCATCCTGAAGTTAACCATACTGATGGTGTTGAAGCAACATCAGGTCCTCTTGGTCAAGGGATTGCTAATGCTGTAGGTATGGCAATGGCTGAAGCACACTTGGCAGCTAAATTTAACAAACCTGGTTTTGATATTGTTGACCATTATACTTATGCCCTCCATGGCGATGGTTGTTTGATGGAAGGTGTTTCTCAAGAAGCTGCCAGTCTTGCTGGTCACCTTAAACTTGGTAAGTTGGTGCTTCTTTACGATTCAAATGATATCTCACTTGATGGACCAACTTCAATGGCTTTCACAGAAGATGTTAAGGCTAAGTTTGAAGCTTATGGTTGGCAACACATTCTTGTCAAAGATGGTAATGATTTGGAAGCTATTGCTAAAGCCATCGAAGAAGCTAAGGCTGAGACAGATAAACCATCTATCATTGAAGTTAAGACAATCATTGGTTATGGAGCTGAAGGACAAGGAACATCAGCTGTCCACGGTGCTCCAATCGGTCAAGATGGCATTGATCACGCAAAAGGTGTTTACGGTTATGATGCACCGGCATTTACAGTTCCAGATGAAGTTGCTCGTCGTTTTGAAGTTGGTATTAAATTCCGTGGTGAAGCTGCTGAAAATGCTTGGCAAACTAAATTTGCAGAATATGAAACTGCTTACCCAGAATTGGCTGCTGAATACAAGGCTGCCTTTGCAAATGAACCTGTACACGTTGACTTGAATGCTCATGAATTGGGTTCAGCAGTTGCTAGCCGTGTATCAAGCCAACAAGCTATCCAACAGATTTCTGAACAAGTTCCTTCATTCTGGGGTGGTTCAGCAGACCTTTCAGCTTCTAACAATACTATGGTTAAGGCTGAGTCTGATTTCCAAGCAGACAACTATGCTGGACGTAATATTTGGTTTGGTGTGCGTGAGTTTGCTATGGCTGCAGCGATGAATGGTATTGCTCTTCATGGTGGTACTCGTGTTTATGGTGGTACCTTCTTCGTCTTCTCAAACTATTTGCTTCCAGCAGTACGTATGGCAGCTCTTCAAAACTTGCCAGTAACTTATGTTATGACACATGACTCAGTAGCAGTTGGTGAAGATGGACCTACTCACGAACCAATCGAACAATTGGCAAGTGTGCGTTCAATGCCTAACCTTAACGTTATCCGTCCTGCAGATGGTAATGAAACTAATGCTGCATGGAAACGTGCCTTGGCTGAGACTGAACGTCCAACAATGCTAGTCTTGACACGTCAAAACTTGCCAGTCCTTGATGGTACTGCTGAAAATGCTGAAACTGGTGTCAATAAAGGAGCTTACATCATCTCAGAAGCAAACGGTGATCTTGATGGTATCATCATTGCAACTGGTTCTGAAGTGAAATTGGCACTTGATACGCAGGCTGCTCTTGAAGCTGAAGGTGTGCATGTTCGTGTTGTTTCAATGCCATCACAAAATCTCTTTGATGAACAAGATGCTGCATATAAAGAAGAAGTCCTTCCAGCAGCTGTGACAAAACGTTTGGCTATCGAAGCTGGAACTAGCTTTGGTTGGGGTAAATATGTTGGTCTTGCAGGTAAAACACTTACTATTGATACTTGGGGTGCTTCAGCACCTGGTGACCGTATCTTTAAAGAATACGGATTCACTGTTGAAAATGCAAGTCAACTTTACAAATCATTGTAAGAAAAGAAAGAGCTTGGCTAGTCCAAGTTCTTTTTTGTAAATTTCGTACAGAACTTGACTTTTTAGGGCATAGTGTTAGAATGACTGTGTCAGCCGATTTAGCTCAGTTGGTAGAGCAACGCACTCGTAACGCGTAGGTCACAGGTTCGAAACCTGCAATCGGCATGGTCAGAAGTATTTAGATAGAAAAAAGGAGGGGTGGAAACCTCTTTTTTTCTTCCATCTAAGCTAAAATTTGATAAAATAGAAGATGAAAAAAATCAAAAGGAAGTATCATGTCAAAAGGGTTATTAATCTCAATCGAAGGGCCAGACGGTGCTGGAAAGACTACAGTTTTGGAGGCACTTTTGCCACGTTTAAGAGAGGTTTATCCAGCTCAGGTTGTGACGACACGTGAACCAGGCGGAGTAGCTATTGCAGAGCAAATCCGAGAGGTTATTTTGGATGTCAATAATACGGCTATGGATGCTAAGACAGAGCTCTTGCTCTATATTGCGGCTCGTCGTCAACATCTGGTTGAGAAGGTTTTGCCAGAGCTTGAAAAAGGCAATATGGTCATCATGGATCGTTTTATTGATTCATCAGTTGCTTATCAAGGTACTGGCCGTGGCTTGAATCAGGATGAGATTGCCTGGTTAAATGCCTATGCGACTGATGGTTATAAACCTAATGTGACCTTATTGTTTGATGTGGATTCTGAGACTGGTTTGGCCCGCATTGCAGCCAGCGGTGAACGTGAAGTCAATCGGTTGGATTTAGAGAAGCTTGACTTGCATCAGCGTGTACGTCAAGGTTATTTAGATTTAGCACAGGCTGAACCAGAACGTATCAAGCTAATCGATGCCTCACAGGCTTTTGAAGATGTTGTAGAGGACGCTTGGAAAGTAATTAAAGGCTATTTATAAGGAGCAAGATGAAGTTAGCTGAAAGTCAAAGCAAACTATTTGAAGAGTTTTCACAAATTATCAGGGAAAATCGTTTGAGTCATGCTTATTTGTTTTCGGGTGATTTTGGAAGTCTCGACATGGCTATTTGGCTAGCACAGAGTCGTTTTTGTGTGACTCCTGAGAATAGTCTACCTTGTGGTCACTGTCGTCCTTGTCGTTTGATTGCTCAGGGGGACTTTTCTGATGTTAAATTAGTAGAGCCACAAGGACAGATTATTAAGACGGACACGATTCGTCAGTTGACTAGAGAGTTTAGTCAATCGAGTTTTGAAGGGCAGGCTCAGGTTTTTATCATTCGTGATGCAGATAAGATGCATGTCAATGCTGCCAATAGTCTATTAAAGTTTATTGAAGAACCTCAAAGTCAGATTTATATTTTTCTTTTGACAGCTGATGATAGTCGGATGTTACCGACGATTAAAAGTCGAGCTCAACTCTTTTATTTTCCTAAGAATCGGGCTTATCTGGAAGAATTGCTGCAGAAGGAAGGCTTGTTGCTGACACAAGCCAAAGTGTTGGCGGATTTTGCTAAAGATGATGTTCAGGCTTTAGACTTAGCTAAGGATAATAGGATTCTTGATCTGATTAATACAGTAGAGCGTTTCACACAGTCCCTGCTATCTAATCAGGACCTGCTTTATTTGGATGTTGCAAAACTGGCTGTCCAGTGTAGTGAAAAGTCGGAACAAGAGATGGTCTGGGCTTTTTTAACTTATCAATTGGGGAAGGATATACAAAATCCACAAGCAAGACGATGGTTAGGCTTAGTTTATGAGGCACGAAAAATGTGGCTAGCTAATGTCAGCTTTCAAAATGCGATGGAGTATATGGTATTATCATGACAGAAGTCATTGGAATAAAATTTGAGGAAACTGGAGCAGTAGAATATGTTGTTCCTGATAAAAATTATGCCAAAGATGACTTTGTAGTCGTTTTGGAGAAAAAAGATAAGCGCCTAGCTCAGGTTGTCATGGAAAACGCTGATTTTCCTGAGGTTAGTTTGCCTGCGGATTTGAATCGGGTTGAAGGATTGGCAGGGGAGAAAGATTTCGCTAGATATGATGAAAATCTTTTGAAGGCTGAAAAGAGTATGGGAGTAGTAGCTGATTTAATTGCTCAAAATCAGCTAGAAATGAAGGTCGTTGATATTGTCTTTCCGCTAAATTGCTCTTATGTACTAATCAGTTTTGTTGCTGAAAAACGGGTAGATTTTCGTCAATTGCTCAAAGATTTGGCTTCTTACTTTAAGACACGTATTGAGTTGCGCCAAATTTCAAGTCGTGAGGAATCAAAGATTTATGGTGGCCTAGGACCTTGTGGTCGGGCACTTTGTTGTTCTAGTTTTTTGGGTGAATTCCCACCAGTATCGATTAAGATGGCTAAAAATCAGAGTTTATCTTTGAATTCTGGTAAGATGAATGGGGTCTGTGGTCGACTTATGTGTTGTCTCAGTTATGAAGATGACTTTTACCGAGATAGCAAGGCTAGTTATCCTGACTTGGGTGATGACTTTTACCGAGATAGCAAGGCTAGTTATCCTGACTTGGGTGATGACATTGAAACCAAGGATGGTACAGGTCAGGTCGTTGCCATTGATGTAATTGCAGGGACCATTAAGGTTGTATTTGAAAAAGGGCGTGCGCCCCTAACTTATGGAGTGGAGGAAGTTCAGCTAAATGGAAAAGCGTGAATTGTATGATAAATTCGAGGAATTATCACAAAATTTGATGTCGATGTTGGCAGAAGTGGAAGCGATTAAGGCGAACTTCTCAGGGATTCTTGATGAAAATACGGCCCTCAAGTTGGAAAACGACAAGTTGCGTGAGCACTTAAGTCAAGTGGTTCAAGAGGAGACAGGGACTAAAATGTCTCATGGTAAGGTAAATCTCGAGGCTATTTACGATGATGGATTCCATATTTGTCCAGATTTTTATGGCCAACGTCGTGATAATAATGAAGCTTGTGGCTTCTGTGCAGAATTGTTGTACGGAGACTAAACATGCAGGTTCAAAAGAGTTTTAAGGGGCAATCTAGCTACGGTACCCTCTATCTGGTTCCCACTCCTATTGGGAATTTGCAGGATATGACTTTTCGTAGTGTGCAAATCCTGAAAGAGGTGGATCTTATTTGTGCGGAGGACACGCGCAATACGGGTCTCTTGCTCAAGCATTTTGAGATTGAAACCAAGCAGTATTCTTTTCATGAGCACAATGCTTATGAGAAAATTCCAGATTTACTGGAGCGCTTGAAGTCAGGTCTTTCTTTGGCTCAGGTTTCTGATGCGGGGATGCCTTCTATTTCGGATCCTGGGCATGATTTGGTCAAAGCTGCCATTGCTGAGGATATTCCTGTGGTGGCCTTACCGGGAGCATCGGCTGGTATTACAGCCTTGATTGCCAGTGGTTTAGCACCCCAACCTCATATTTTTTATGGCTTCCTACCCCGTAAAAAAGGACAGCAGATTGATTTCTTCAAGGAAAAACTGTCTTATCCTGAGACACAGATTTTTTACGAGTCACCTTACCGTGTGGCGGATACTCTTGAAAATATGCATGAGGTCTATGGCAACCGTCAAGTAACTTTAGTTCGAGAATTGACCAAGCTTTATGAAGAGTACCAACGAGGATCTATTTCAGAAGTTTTAGATTATATTGCTAGTAATCCTCTCAAGGGTGAATGTTTACTGATTGTGGCTGGAGCTTCTGAAAATGATAAGGAAGAAAATCTAACATCAAATATTACCCCGGTAGAGGCTGTAGAAGCTTTAATTGCCTCTGGAATGAAACCTAATCAGGCTATAAAAACCGTTGCTAAAGAGCGAAAAATGAATAGGCAAGAGCTTTATAACCTTTTTCATGGGGTTTAAAGGCTCTTTTTTGTGGCAACACAAGATGTTAGAAAAGAAAGAATTATCAAAAAATTCCGTAAATACACTTGTTTGTCTCGTGGTTTTGTGTTATATTATCTGACATAAAATATTTTGCACATATGGTTTGGTTGGTTTGGCTTTTATGCAGGATCAGCCTTGGCTGCTAATGGTTGGCAGTTCACACGCTAGTAACCGCTCATGTGTCAGCTGCTGCAGGCATGTTTTCATGGTTGGCAATTGAAAAACATGTCACAGGACATCCATCCTTGGTTGGTGGTTCAACCGGTTTGGTAGCAGGTCTAGTTGCAATCACACCTGGAGCTGGTTTTGTTTCAATTTGGAGTGCTATCCGTATTCGTACTGGTGAACGTGGTGGAGACGCCATTTAATATAATGAAGACTTAAACCGGTTGGTTTGGGTCTTTTTTAGTGAATTTTGATATACTTAGAGGAGTTAGTATGATTGAGGGGGTGACCAATTGGCAAAAGGAAAAAAGAAAAGCAAGTCGAAAGCTAGACCTAAGAAAACTAAAAAGAAAAAGAAGTCTTTCTTGCTCTTTCCTAAATTTTTCCAGAAGTGGAGTCTGATTTTTATTGGGCTATTTGCCTTATTGGGACTCCTAGCTAGTTTAAATTTTCCAAGGTTGACCATGGAAAAAAACATGACATCTACGGATGAGACGACGGTTGCTTTTATTGCCGAGATTGGCGAGACGTCCCGCTATTTGGCGGCTAGAAACGATCTTTATGCATCTGTCATGATTGCTCAGGCCATCTTGGAATCTGACTCTGGACAATCTACTTTGAGTCAGAAGCCGTCCTATAACTTCTTTGGAATTAAGGGGGACTACAATGGTCAAAGTGTGACCCTACCAACCTGGGAGGATGATGGTAAGGGCAATCCTTACTATATTGATGCAGCTTTTCGTTCTTATGGCTCTGTGGAAAATTCTTTACAGGACTACGTAGACTTCCTTGAGGGGAGCTACTATGTAGGGGTACACCGTTCCAAGACTAAGAATTATAAGGATGCGACAGCTGCCCTAACAGGGGTTTACGCTACGGACACAACCTATGGGGATAAATTGAACAGCATCATTGAACAATATCAGTTAACTATTTATGATACTTATTAGGGTCGAAGGAGAGTAAAATGAATCAGAACCAAGTGAAACTCATTGCAATAGATATGGACGGGACGCTCTTAAATAGCCAAAAAGAGATTCCTGAAGAGAATATTAAGGCTATTCAAGAAGCAGCTGCGGCAGGCATTAAAATCGTACTTTGTACAGGACGCCCACGTTCAGGCATTCTTCCACATTTTGAGAAATTAGGATTGAGTGAAGAAGAGTATATTATCATGAACAATGGTTGTTCAACTTATGAGACAAAAAATTGGACCTTGCTGCAATCTGAAAGTTTATCTCGCCCTGAAATGGAAGAACTCTTGCAGGCTTGCGAAGACTTTCCAGAGGTGGCTCTAACCTTGACTGGAGAAAAGACTTATTATGTTGTGGGCGATGAGGTGCCTGAGTTAGTAGCTTATGATGCTGGCACTGTCTTCACAGAAGCGAAAGCTAGGAGTTTGGAAGAAATCTTTGCGGAAGGTCAAGTGATTTTCCAAGCCATGTATATGGCTGATTCTGAACCTTTGGACGCCTTCCAAAACGCCGTGCAAGATGGACTTAGTCAGAGCTATAGTACAGTTCGTAGTCAAGACTATATCTTTGAAATCATGCCACAAGGGGCAACAAAGGCTAGCGGGCTTAAACATTTAGCAGAAAAGCTTGACATTAACCCAGATCAAATCATGGCTCTAGGCGATGCTGCCAATGACCTTGAAATGCTTCAATTCGTCGGTCAAAGCGTTGCCATGGGTAATGCGAGTGACGACATTAAGGCTTTGTGTAAGTATGTGACTTTGACAAATGACGAGGCAGGTGTGGCACACGCCATTCGTACTTGGGCTCTATAAGAAAAAGACCTTTAGCTTTATTGTTTGCTAAAGGTTTTTCGATTTCTGATAATGGCAATGAGAGTAGTAAGTGTGATAGTGACATCAGTGATGGCAGCTGGGTAAGCCTGAATGGTCAAATCGTAAATTAGCCAAAGTAACATATTTTCAATAATGACCCAGCGAAGCCATTGAAGGTTTGGTGTGGTAGCAATAGCTAGGCTATAGGAAACTGAAGAGATGATAGGTAAATAACCAACAATCCCAAGTTGATTGAGATAGGTTCCGACGATGATTTGAATAATGATGAGGATGGTCAAGATAGTCTTGGTCATCTTCTTTTTGACCATCAGGCTATTACGTATGATGGAAATACTAATGGTTAAAGCACCGGTATAGCCTCCGAGAAGCAGGTTGGCAATAGCAGTAAAAATATAGTCGGTAATTTGCCAGACGAGCATGTTATTTTTTGATTTTGCAAAAGAGGATATAGCGACACATAGGGCACCTATGGCTGAGAATACTTGTGCTAGAAGATAGAATGTCATGGTATAACTTTCAATTTTTTGTCTCTATTATATCACAAGGATTCAAGATATTTTCATCTCTATTTTAGGATTTACAAGGCTAATATGTTAGCGTTTACATTAGAAAATGATATAATAAAAGTGTAGATAAGATTGTTCCCTTAAAAGTAGAGAGAACCCTGTGTTTCCTTGTGACATAGGTCCTATCTTTACTTTATGTGATAGACTAGAAATGAGGAAATGATTATGAAAAACAAATTTTCCCAAGCAATCGTGCTTTCAATGGTTACCCTTTCCTCAATGGCTTTGCTGACGGCCTGTTCCAGCCATAAGGAATCCAGTTCAGCAGATAAGACGCCTAATAGCAGCCAGGTGACCTCATCAAGTAAGGCTAAATCATCTAGTAAAGATAGCGGTAAGACTAGCAAGTCTAGTGCTAAGGTCAAGGAATCTTCGGGTTCAAAGACGGAATCTTCAAGCGCGCAAAGTAGTCAAAAGGCTTCTGCCCCAAGTTCGAGTAGCAGTCAGTCTCAATCATCATCTTCAAAGAGTTCATCAGCTTCCTCAAGCAGCCAGTCCCAGGCTCCTAAGTCTTCAGCGAGTCAATCTCAAGCTCCGAAGAGCTCAAGTGATAGTCAAACTTCAAGCAGTCAAGCTCAAGCTAAAACGGATACGCAAGTGACCACTGTGGATATGGATGTGAGTGCGGTAGCGCGTGGTCGGTTTGATAGTATTGCCGGAACTTGGAAGTCTAGTGATGGCAGTCGTCTGGTCTTTAACAATACTAGCCTAGTAGGAGATATAACTGCACAAGGCCAAGCGACAGTTCACAATTATGTGCACCCGAAAGATAATTATCAAGAGGGCTCAGGTAAGTATGATGCCACCCTCTCAAGAGATAGGGGGGACACCTCTGGTATCGTTGGAGATATTAGCTTTGTCTCTAAAAAAGCAGCTATTTCTGGTCCAAGCTACGAACAAGATACCATTCAAGTAACCAGTACTGGAGGAACAAAGGTCTACTTAAAAGAATCAGATAATATGACGCTACCTAAAGACGTGACAGTTACTGACAATCAACTTCCAATTGATAGTGGTATTGCAGAATCTGGCAGCTACAAGCTTACCAAACGTACGGCTGTCAAGAATACTCCTAGTGATACGGCTCCAGTTGAATTTTACTTAGAAGCAGGTAATCAGATTAACTTTGATATGAAGGTTAATCAAGATGGTCATAGTTGGATTTCTTACATCAGCTATAGTGGTGTTCGCCGTTATGTTCAAGTGGATTAATTGAGATATCTAGAAAGGTCAGATTTTCTTCTGATCTTTCTATTATTTTGTGGAAAAGCCTTGTTTATTCCCTAATAAATCGATACAATAGAAAGGTCGGTTTTACCGAAAAATTTTAAATAATGAGGACAAAAATGTGTCAGTAAATTGGCAAGATATTGCGTTTTCTTTCCTCGGTGGTTTGGGGCTTTTCCTTTTTAGTATCAAGTACATGGGAGATGGTCTTCAACAAGCAGCCGGAGATAAGTTGCGTTTTTACATCGATAAGTATACCAGTAACCCGTTTTTAGGGGTTTTGATTGGTATTGTCATGACGGCCTTGATTCAGTCGAGTTCAGGGGTTACCGTTATTGTCGTCGGTCTGGTTTCGGCAGGGCTTTTAAGTCTTCGTCAGGCTATTGGTATTGTCATGGGGGCAAACATCGGGACAACCGTAACTTCCTTCATGATTGGTTTCAAGCTTGGTGACTATGCCCTTCCAGTGATTTTCCTGGGAGCTGCGCTTCTCTTCTTTACAAGCAATAAGAAGCTCAATAACCTAGGTCGTATCTTGTTTGGTGTAGGGGGGATTTTCTTTGCCCTTAACCTTATGGGAGATGCGGTTGAGCCTTTGAAGTCAGTTACAGCCTTTAAGGATTACCTGGCAACCTTGGGTGATCGCCCAGTCATGGGGGTTATCATCGGTGCTGGCTTGACCATGTTGATTCAGTCGTCAGCAGCGACCATCGGTATTCTTCAGAGTCTCTACTCGGGTGGTTTGCTTGATCTGCAAGGTGCCCTTCCAATCCTTTTTGGGGATAATATCGGGACGACTATCACAGCGGTTCTAGCTGCTCTTGGTTCAAACATTGCAGCCAAACGTGTGGCAGGGGCTCACGTCCTGTTCAACGTCATTGGGACGGTCTTGTGTTTGATTCTCTTGGTACCATTCACAGCCTTGATTCAATGGTTTAAGTCTGTGCTTGGTTTGACACCTGAGATGACTATCGCCTTTGCTCACGGTACTTTTAACATCGCAAATACTATTGTTCAATTCCCATTCATCGGACTCTTGGCTTACCTTGTGACTAAGATTATTCCTGGTGAAGATGAGATTAACAAGTACGAAGCACTCTACTTGGACCGTTTGCTTATCACACAAGCACCAGCTATCGCCCTTGGTAATGCTAAGAAAGAATTGGTGCACTTGGCATCGTACGCCATCCAGTCTTTGGAAGCTTCCTATGCTTTCTTTGCTAAGGGAGATGAAAAATACTTCGATAAGGTTGAGAAGTATGAAACAGCAGTTAATAGTATTGATGAAGAGTTGACAACTTATTTGATTGACATCTCTAACGAATCTCTAAGCGTTTCTGAAAATGAAGTGTTGGCAAGTGTGCTTGACTCTGTTCGTGACTTGGAGCGTATTGGTGACCTTGCAGTTGCAAGTGCAAACCTTTCACAACACATTCATAATAAGGGAATTGAATTTTCTGATACTGCCAAGGCTGAGCTTGCGGATGTTTACAACCGTACTCACCGTATCGCCCTTGATAGTATTCGTGTTGTTGTAGATGACGATAAGGTACTTGCAGGTCAAGTCATCCTTCGCCATGAAGAGTTGGAAAAACTTGAAAAACAATTGCGTAAAATACATACCAAACGTCTTAACAATGGTGAGTGTACTGCGCAAGCAGGTATCAACTATGTTGATTACCTCTCACATTACACACGTATCGCAGACCATGCGATTAACCTTGTTGAAAAGGTTACAGAAGGTGTGATTTAATAGAGAAAGTCGAGAAAATTTCTCGGCTTTTTTGTTATAATGAAAGCGTATTAAAAACATAGAAAAATGATGAGAGGTGGTCCTATGACCTATTATATTTCAGCCAAGCGTTTTTATTTTGAACATAAAATCAAGGAAGGTGGCTACCTAGCGGTTGAGGATAGCCGTTTTGGTGACTGGACGGAAAATGTACCAGAAGGTGCAGAGGTGCTAGATTACAGTGATTATCAGATTTCTCCAGGTCTTGTAGATACTCACATTCATGGATTTTCGGGTTATGATGTCATGGATAATTCTGAGGAAAGTCTTCTAGGCATGAGTCAAGCCTTGCTTTCAGCAGGTGTAACCTCCTTCTTACCGACAGCTTTAACAGCGCCATTTGAAGAGTTGAAGGCTATTTGCCAAACAACAGCTAATACGGTTGGAAAGGAGACTGGCGCCAAAATTCAAGGGCTCTTCTTTGAAGGACCTTATTTCACTGAAACCTACAAGGGAGCTCAAAATCCTAAGTATATGGGCAATCCAAGTGTGGAACAATTGAAGGAATGGCAGGAGGCGGCTCAAGGAAAACTGATTAAATTGGCCCTTGCTCCTGAACGTGAGGGAGTGGCTGAATTTATCCAAGAAGCAACCAAGCAAGGTGTGACCATCGCTCTAGGTCATTCCAATGCCACATATGAAGAAGCCATGGCAGCAGTGGAAGCTGGGGCGTCCGTTTGGGTTCACGTCTACAACGGGATGCGTGGCTTTACCCACCGTGAGCCAGGTATGGTTGGGGCAGCCTTCGATAGTCCAGAAACTATTGGTGAGCTGATTGCAGATGGTCATCACGTGGTCCCTGCAGCTTGTAAAGTTCTTATCAAGCAAAAGACACCTCAAGGAGTTGCCCTAATTACAGACTGTATGTCAGCGGGAGGCTGTCCGGACGGCGACTATATGTTAGGCGAACTTCCTGTTATTGTTGAAAATGGTACCGCCCGCCTCAAAGAAGGTGGTAATCTAGCTGGATCTATCTTACAACTTAAAGACGGAGTCAAACATGTGGTTGATTGGGGACTTGTGACAGTTGCTCAAGCCTTACAAATGGCCACTAGTGTTCCAGCTAAATCGGTTGGGCTTGAAAATACTTGCGGAAGCCTAAAAGCAGGTTTACCAGCTGATTTTATTGTATTAGATGACTCCTTGGAATTACAAGCAACCTTTGTTGATGGACGAAAAGGTTGGGAAAAATAAGAGTATGAGTAGCACTTTCTTATGAAAGTGCTGTTTTTTATTGATTTTTACAAAGGTGTTAGAGTAGTGTAAAATAAAAATACTTTGTATTTTACAGGAGGTAATATGTCAAAACGTATTTGGAGCATTGCCCTGGCCTATGTCGGTGTAATGATTGGTGCAGGGGTATCTTCAGGACAGGACCTCTTACAGTATTTTGTTAGTTTTGGAGCCTGGGGACTGATAGGTGTCATAGTTCTAGGAGTTTTGCATGTTGGCTTTGGGCGACTCATGATTGCTCTGGGAAGTTATTACCGCTCAGACGATCACTCAGTAGTCCTGGCAGAAATCAGTCACCCTGTTATCTACCGTATTTTGGATATCGCTTTGATTATCACTTGTTTCCTGTTTGGCTTTGTTATGACAGCGGGGGCAGGGGCTAACCTAAACCAACAGTTCGGCTTTCCGATTTGGGTAGGTGCCTTCCTGTGTACAGTTCTGACTATCTTTGTGAGTTTCCTAGATTTCAAAAAAATCATTGGTGTTATTGGAATTTTTACCCCTATGATTTTGGTTATGATTGCCATGATATTCGTGACCAATGTTTTAGGGCGTCACTGGGATTTTGCCGAGATGGATAAGGTGTCGCAAACCATTCAATCTCCCTTTCCAAGTGTTTGGCTGTCTGTGGTTAATTATTTTGCCGTTTGTGTCATGTCAGCCATAGCCATGGCCTTTGTCATGGGTGGCTCTATTCTCAAAATCAATGAAGCCGAAAAGAGTGGAGCCTGGGGAGGATTTATGGTTGGTGTGATTTTCTTTGTCACAACATTGATCCTCTTTGCTAACAGTGATAAAATTGCTAGCTCGGATGTTCCTATGTTGGCTATTGCTAAGGAAGTGAATCCTATCTTTGCGACACTTTACGCCTTGGTGATCTTTGGTTTGATTTTTAATACCGTCTTTAGTCTCTACTATGCCCTTGGGAAACGCTTCTCAGCAGGTAGTGAGAAACGCTTCAAGTTCTTTGTGGCCGCATTTGCCCTTGCTGGTTTTGCTATTTCCTTCATGGGCTTCCGTCAACTGGTAGCGGTTATGTATCCTATTATCGGTTATCTGGGAATGCTGATGTTGGTAGTGCTAGTTGTTGCTAGCTACCGCAAAAAAGCTAAGATTCGTAAGGAAAAGGAAATTCGAAATCATCTTTTGTCTATCGTTGAGAAAGCTTATGATCCCAATCAAGACTTGACCCATCGGGACAAGAAAAAGGCCGAAGAACTTCGAGAAGCCTCAATTCTTGATAATGATATTCTCCATGAAGACTCCCATGCGCATGTTCGTCAGGAAATGGGGATTAGTAAGAAGGATTAGAATTTTATTTTACAAGTTTCTCTATTTCTGCTATAATACTGACAAGAAAGAAGGGCTTATGGCGTTTTTCTAGCGAGCTTGGGACAGTGGAAGCCAAGTAGAGCAAAGTAGGCAAGTGGCGCTTTCTCTCAGCAAATGGCTGAAGACAAACAGATAAAATGAAGTAATAAATTAGGGTGGAACCGCGTTTCTGACGCCCCTAGTCGCAAGGCTTGGGTGTTGAAATTCGGTTCTTTTTGAATTTATCTAATGCCTAAGTAGAAAGGAGTACAATGCTTAAAGGATCTTGTTTATGTAAAGCAGTGACTTACACTCTAGATGAGGAATTATCTGAATTAGTTTTCTGCCACTGTTCATTCTGTCGGAAAGCAACTGCGTCTGCCTATACAGTTAATGCTAAAGTTAGCAGTAAAAATCTAGTATTGCATGGAAAAGAAAAGCTTGTTACGTATAGTTCTTCTCCAGGAAAACAGCGTTATTACTGCCAGAACTGTCATAGTCAAATTTTCACTGTTCAAGAAAATATACCAGAAGTCTGTGCTTTGAAATTAGGTACAATAGATGAATGCGATCAGAATTTACAAACTATTCCCAAACGTCATATTTTTCAGGATCCAGCTTTTTCTTGGTTGCTTGATAAATAAACCTAAAAAGATAATATAAATTAAAGGAGTAAATAATGTCTAAAAAACTAACCTTCCACTGCGTCAGTGGCAGAGACCTCCTTACAGTCGGACTGCCCCACGCTCAGCACTAGGGTGCCTGAGCTAGACGCAGTACTAACTCGTCCTGCCTCGTATAATCGACGAGGCAGACTCGTGTCGCAAGAAATCATTTTTAATCAAGGAGTATTCAATGTCTAAGAAATTAACATTTCAAGAAATTATTTTGACTTTGCAACAATACTGGAATGACCAGGGTTGTATGCTCATGCAGGCTTATGATAACGAAAAAGGTGCGGGAACCATGAGTCCTTACACCTTCCTTCGTGCCATTGGTCCTGAGCCATGGAATGCGGCTTATGTAGAGCCATCTCGTCGTCCAGCAGATGGTCGTTACGGGGAAAACCCAAACCGCCTTTACCAACACCACCAATTCCAAGTGGTTATGAAACCTTCTCCATCAAACATCCAAGAGCTCTACCTTGAGTCATTGGAAAAATTGGGCATCAATCCTTTGGAACACGATATTCGTTTCGTTGAAGATAACTGGGAAAACCCATCAACTGGTTCAGCTGGTCTTGGTTGGGAAGTTTGGCTTGACGGTATGGAAATCACACAGTTCACTTATTTCCAACAAGTTGGTGGTTTGGCAACTGGTCCTGTTACCGCTGAGGTCACTTATGGGTTAGAGCGTTTGGCTTCTTATATCCAAGAAGTAGATTCTGTTTATGATATTGAGTGGGCTCCAGGGGTTAAATACGGAGAAATTTTCCTTCAACCAGAATACGAACACTCAAAATACAGCTTTGAAGTTTCTGATCAAGATATGCTTCTTGAAAACTTCGAAAAATTTGAAAAAGAAGCAGGACGTGCCTTGGAATTGGGTCTGGTTCACCCAGCTTATGACTATGTTTTGAAATGTTCACATACCTTCAACTTGCTTGATGCTCGTGGAGCGGTATCCGTTACAGAACGCGCTGGCTACATTGCCCGCATCCGTAACTTGGCCCGTGTTGTAGCCAAAACCTTCGTCGCAGAACGTAAAAAACTTGGTTACCCACTTCTCGACGAAGCCACACGCGTAAAACTTCTAGCAGAAGAGGAAGAATAATAAGCGTTACAAGAATGGAAAATGGGCAAACAAAGTGAGCCCACATGGCTACCCAGAGGCAAGTCGAAGACTTGCTAAAGGGATAGGCGCCGCTGTACTGGTATATGGGGATTTTTGAAACGTTAGGTTCAAAAATCAGTTAGCTAAATCCACTTTGATGAGACTGTTGGAAATCTATGTCAAGGAGACACCAGATTTCCATACAGCCTCACAAAGTTAGTTAGCAACGTCCCCAGTACCTAAGGCGCCTATCAAAAAAGAATTTTGTAAAGGAAGAAACATGACAAAAAACTTATTAGTAGAACTTGGACTTGAAGAGTTGCCAGCCTACGTTGTCACACCAAGTGAAAAACAACTCGGGGAGAAAATGGCAGCCTTCTTGGATGATAACCGTCTCTCATACGAAAGCATTCAAACCTTCTCAACACCACGCCGTTTGGCAGTCCGTGTGATTGGTTTGGCTGATCAACAATCCGATTTGACCGAAGATTTTAAAGGCCCTTCTAAGAAAATCGCTTTGGATGCAGAAGGTAACTTCTCAAAAGCTGCGCAAGGATTTGTCCGTGGGAAAGGCTTGACTGTTGACGATATCGAATTCCGTGAAGTCAAAGGTGAAGAGTACGTTTATGTTACTAAACACGAAGCTGGAAAACCTGCTAAAGAAGTTTTGGTTGGCGTTCCAGAAGTGCTTGCTTCATTGACTTTCCCTGTCAGCATGCACTGGGCTAACAACACATTTGAATACATTCGCCCAGTTCACACCTTGACAGTTCTTTTGGGCGACGAAGCGCTTGACCTTGACTTCTTGGATATCAAGTCAGGTCGTGTGAGTCGTGGACATCGTTTCCTTGGACATGAAGTGGAAATTACCAATGCGGATTCTTATGAGGAAGACCTTCGTACTGTTTACGTGATTGCGGATAGCAAAGAACGTGAAAACATGATTCGTGAGCAAATCAAAGCTATCGAAGCAGAACAAGGTGTTCAAGTCCAAATCGAGGAAGGACTTTTGAATGAAGTCTTGAACTTGGTCGAATACCCAACTGCATTTATGGGAAGTTTCGATACCAAGTATTTGGACGTTCCAGAAGAAGTCTTGGTGACATCAATGGAAACGCACCAACGTTACTTTGTTGTACGTGACCTTGACGGTAAGCTTAAACCAAACTTCATCTCAGTCCGTAATGGTAACGCTGAGCACTTGGAAAATGTTATCCGAGGAAATGAAAAAGTATTGGTGGCCCGTCTTGAAGATGGTGAATTCTTCTGGCGTGAAGACCAAAAACTTAAGATTGAAGACCTCGTTGCTAAATTGGCTAACGTGACTTTCCATGAAAAAATCGGTTCTCTCTCAGAACACATGGCCCGTGCTGGTGTCATTGCCGCTTCCTTGGCTGAGCAAGCTGGTTTGACTGCCGAAGAAACGGCAGCCGTAGCGCGTGCAGCTGAAATCTATAAATTTGACCTCTTGACTGGTATAGTCGGAGAGTTCGATGAATTGCAAGGAATCATGGGTGAAAAATACGCCCTCCTTGCTGGTGAGGATGCTGCGGTTGCGACAGCTATCCGTGAGCACTACCTTCCTGATTCAGCAGATGGTGCCCTTCCAGAGACTAAGGTTGGTGCTATCCTTGCGCTTGCAGATAAATTGGATACCCTCCTTTCATTCTTCTCAGTTGGCTTGATTCCATCAGGTTCAAATGACCCTTATGCGCTTCGTCGTGCAACACAAGGGATTGTTCGTATCTTGGATGCTTTTGGTTGGCACATCCCTATGGATGAGTTGATCGACAGCCTTTACGCCCTTTCATTTGATAGTCTTTCTTATGACAATCAAGCAGAAGTCATCAACTTCATCAAAGCGCGTGTGGATAAGATGATGGGACGCACATCTAAAGATATCAAGGAAGCCGTTCTTGCTGGTTCAAACTTTGTCGTGGCAGATATGCTTGAAGCAGCTGACGCCCTCTCAGAAGCTGCTAAGGCTGATGGTTACAAGGCGGCTGTTGAATCACTCTCACGTGCCTTCAACTTGGCAGAAAAAGCAGATGCTTCAGTAGCAGTCGATGCCAGTCTCTTTGAAAATGACCAAGAAAAAGCCCTTTCTAAAGCGATTGAAGAGCTTGAATTGACTGGTTCAGCTAGTGACAAATTGGCTCAGCTCTTTGCTCTTAGCCCAGTCATCGATGCCTTCTTTGACAATACCATGGTTATGGCAGAAGATGAGGCTGTTAAAAATAACCGTTTGGCCCTTCTTTCGGGTCTTGTGGCTAAAGCCAAAGCTGTTGCAGCCTTTAATCAATTGAATACAAAATAGAGGTAAAAGGGAATGGATCCTAAAAAAATTGCTCGTATCAATGAGCTTGCTAAAAAGAAAAAAACAGAAGGTTTGACGCCAGAAGAAGCGGTAGAACAAGCAAAACTTCGTGAGGAATACATTGAGGGTTATCGTCGCTCAGTTCGTCACCACATCGAAGGAATTAAAGTGGTTGACGAAGAAGGTAACGATGTGACACCTGAGAAACTACGTCAAATACAACGTGAAAAAGGCTTGCATGGTCGTAGCCTTGATGATCCTGAATCATAATAACTAGTAACAAGGGTTTGGAAGTTTTCCAAGCCCTTGTTTTGAAGTATAAAATTCTGAATATTCTGTATAATATTGACAAATTGTTTCAAAAATGGTACAATATAAGTTATGTTAAAAATTGCAGGACTCAATGAGTCTTGATTAATAGAATTGGAGTGAAAAAAATGTCGCAAAAGCAACATCATAAAGACGACGACAACCAGACTGAGAATGGGATGGTGCGTGGTCTTCAAAACCGTCATGTCCAGCTGATTGCCATCGCTGGTACAATCGGTACAGGTCTCTTCCTTGGGGCGGGGCGTTCCCTTTCCCTAACAGGACCTTCAATCATCTTAGTATATATACTAACTGGTATCTTCATGTATCTTATGATGCGAGCGATCGGTGAGATGCTCTATATGGATCCTGACCAACACACCTTTATCAACTTTATTACCAAATACCTTGGTAAGGGCTGGGGATTCTTCTCGGGTTGGTCTTACTGGGTATCACTGATATTCCTCGGGATGGCAGAAATTACGGCCGTATCAACTTATGTCCAATATTGGTTCCCAAGTTGGCCTGCCTGGCAGATTCAGATTGTCTTCTTGATTATCCTGAGCTCGGTTAACCTGATTGCGGTTAAGATTTTCGGAGAAGTTGAGTTTTGGTTTGGGATGATCAAGATTATCACCATTCTTGCTCTTATCGCAACAGGTATCTTCATGGTAGCAACCAACTTTAAAACGCCTGCTGGACATGCTAGCCTTGCCAATATTACACACGGCTTCCAGATGTTTCCTAAAGGTTGGGTAAGCTTTGTTATGACCTTCCAAATGGTCTTCTTTGCTTACCAAGCAATCGAATTTGTAGGGATTACAACATCGGAGACAGCAAATCCACGTAAGGTCTTACCAAAGGCAATTAAGGAGATTCCGATTCGTATTGTCATCTTCTATGTGGGTGCCCTCATTGCCCTCATGGCTATCTTCCCATGGCAAAAACTTCCAGTTAATGAATCACCGTTCGTAACGGTCTTCCAAATGGCTGGTATCAAGTGGGCAGCAGCCTTCATTAACTTTGTTGTCTTGACAGCAGCGGCGTCATCATTGAATTCAACACTTTACTCAACAGGTCGTCACCTCTTCCAAATTGCTAAGGAAACACCAAATAGTAAAGTCATGAAAGCTTTGAAGCTAGATACTTTGTCACGTAATGGTATTCCTTCACGTGCCATCATTGTTTCAGCCATTGTGGTATGTGTTTCAGCCTTCATCAATGTCTTGCCTGGTGTATCTGATGCCTTTGCTTTGATTACTGCATCATCATCAGGTGTCTACATTGCCATCTATATCTTGACTATGCTTGCTCATCTCAAGTACCGTAAATCTCAAGAGTTTATGGCAGATGGATTCCTTATGCCAACCTACAAGATTCTTAATCCATTGACTATCCTTTTCTTTATCTTCGTCTTTGTTTGTCTCTTCTTGCAAAAGTCAACAGTTGTCGGAGCTATTGGAGCAGCTATCTGGATTGTCGTATTTAGTATCTATAGTAACTGGAAACACAGCAAATAAATCAATTTAGCTCACCTTTATGGTGAGTTTTTTATTGCAAAAAAGGACACAAGGTGTCCCAGTTATTAGTTATGCAATACTTTCTTGGTTTCCGTGGTGAAAGAAACCACCTAAGAGGCCCTTGCTACGATGGAAAATAGCAGGCTTATGATCGTTGTGTGAGCGACCATTAACATCAAGTTTGGCCCATTCAAGAGCCTGGTAGGCATTTCGGTCTGAAATTGTAGATGTCCCAATATAGCTATAGATTCCTGCCTGAGCAAGAATGAAACCTTGAAGTTGGCGAATATGCTCATCATTGAGGGCTTGAGAAAAATGAATCTTAACTGTCTTATAAGTTAAAGCTTGGACAGACTCGACGATTGATGACTCTGCTAAGAGGTGCAAAAGTTCTTGATGCTTAGTAAAGTACTTATCATAGTCCATTGGAAGAATGATAGTATGGGCAATCCAATCTTCCAAGTTGGCTTTGGCTTTTTTACTGAGACCTCTTGCTGTGATACTGAGATTATCTATATTGAAAGGAAGCTGGTCGATGTGAGCAGTGTTCGAACCATATGCCTTTCTGAAAAGCGGTGTACTCGATAGAATATGTCCAGTAGGGGAAATAATAGCCAAGGCAGTTTCCTTGGTTTGGTAACCAAGCTTGTGGCATTCCATGCTAGCGTATGTATCTTTAAATTCAATAATTGCTCTTGTTTTCATCGTGTAACTCTCTTTCTGTTAGTTTATAAACTAACAATAGTTTATCATGACTTATACTCTTGGTCAAGATTTTACCTTCAAAAACAAAAAACAATTATGTAAGGGCTTGCAAAAATGTTTGGACTCTGATAAGATAGAACCATAGCAAAAGGATTGTTACTGGTCAGCAGGCAAAACCTAGATAAATACGAAAAACTAATGGGAGTAGTGTATGCTTATCCCAATTGGTTCTTGGTATTTATTTAGGTTTTTTTCGTTGAAAAAGCCTCAAAGAAAACTAGAATCCTAGACAAGAAAGGAGCCCTTATGGCTAAATATACTGAATTAGCTGAGGACATTCTCAAACACGTTGGTGGCAAGGAAAATGTCAATAGCTTGAAACACTGTGTGACACGTTTGCGCTTTGATTTGAAAGATGAATCTAAAGCAGATGATGACTACCTTAAGAACCGTGACGGAGTTGTTACTGTTGTTAAGGCAGGTGGACAATATCAGGTGGTTATCGGTAACCATGTGCCTGATGTTTATGCGGAGGTTCTCCAAGTTGGTGGTCTTCCAGCAGGTGGAAGTCTTGATCTTGATGAGGGGGATGCACCAAAGGGAAATCTCTTTGACCGCTTTGTATCTTTGGTATCAAGTATTTTCCAACCTTTCCTTGGGCCTTTGGCTGCAGCCGGGATTATCAAAGGAATAGTCGCTGTCATGGCAGCATGTGGCCTGTCAGCTGCAACAAGCCCTATGTATGTCATCCTTAATGCGGCGGGGGATGGTTTCTTCCAGTTCTTGCCAATCTTGATTGCCTTGACTTCTGCTCGTCGTTTCAAGGTTAATGAGTTTACAGCTATTGCGATTGCAGGAGCACTTGTTTATCCTGATATTGCTACGCTGGTGACTGCTCTTCAGAAAGCTGGTCAAGGTCATGTTCTAGGAGTTATTCCATTTGCGCTTCCTGCAGGGGGCTACCTCTCAACTGTAATGCCTTCTATCTTGGCAATCTGGGTGGCTTCATACATTCAAAAATTCTTTACTAAGATTACTCCAGATGTCATTAAAGTCTTCGTAGTACCTTTCTTTACATTGCTCATTACAGTACCATTAACATTCTTGGTGGTGGGACCAATTGCCAACACTTTCTCTGATGGATTGACAAGTCTTTTCCAAGCGATTATGAACTTTAGTCCGATTGTCTTTGGTCTTGTACTTGGTATCCTATGGCAAGTCTTGGTTATGTTCGGAATGCACTGGGCGCTTGTTCCCCTTGCTATCTTAGATGTGGCAACAAACGGAAGTTCTACGATTCTTTCAGCAGCTATCCTTCCATGTTTCACGCAAACAGGTGTATTGGGGGCTATCATGCTTAAGACAAAAGAAGAAAAAGTCCGTATCATTTCTATGCCAGCCTTTGTTTCATCTATTTTTGGTGTAACAGAACCTGCTATCTATGGGGTGACTCTTCCAATGAAAACACCATTCTACATTTCATGTGGTGTTTCAGGACTTATGGGGGCTGCCATGATGGCCCTAGATATTAAGACGTATTCAATAGGTGGTCTGGGTGTTTTTGTCTTCCCAAGCCTTATTGGACCGGATGGTAACCTTTCTAAAGTTATCTTTGCCATTATTATTGCCATTGTGGGTGGTGTTCTTGCCTTCCTCATCCAACTCTTTGTGCGAGTACCAAATCTATACGGTGGTGGAGCAGCTAAGGTTGAGGAAAAAGCTGAAGAAGCTGCACCTGCTCCTAAAGAAATTCAACAAGAAATTATTGCGAGCCCACTTATCGGGAATGTTGTCCCACTTGACCAAGTTCCTGACCAAGTCTTTGCCTCAGGAGCTATGGGTAAAGGTATCGCTATTGACCCTACTGATGGGGTAGTGGTCGCACCAGCTAAGGCAACTGTTAATTTAGTCTTCCCTACTGGTCATGCGATTGGTTTGACAACTGAAAATGGTGCAGAGCTTCTCATTCATATTGGTATGGATACTGTTTCTCTTGCTGGTAAAGGCTTCAAGACCTATGTGGAAGCAGGTCAAGTTGTAGAAGCAGGACAAAAACTTATAGAATTTGACCTAGCAACTATCCGAGAGGCTAAATTACCAGTTATCACACCAGTCATTGTAACCAATACAGCTGACTTTGATGATGTCTTAACAACTAAAGAAGCTCGTGTTAACACTGGTGATTATCTCCTCACCGCTGTTAAATAAAAAAGAAATCCGAGAATCAGCTTCTCGGATTTTTGTTATGTGACTTTAAGTCCGTTTCGCTCCGAAGATGCGAAACAGATAAACCACCCGCTATGCGGGTGCGCATCGAAGGTTATACCGTCATAACAAAAAAACTCCAAACGAGTTACAATATAGGTGTTCAAGCCAATTGTAAAACGAAAGGAGTTAAGACTATGGCGCAAAAAGCTCACAGTTTATCACATACAAAATGGATGTGTAAGTACCACATTGTATTTACACCTAAGTATAGACGAAAAATAATCTATAATCAATATAGGAGTAGTCTGGGAGAGATTTTTCATAGACTATGCCAATATAAAGGCGTTGAAATAATAGAAGGCCACTTAATGCCAGATCATGTCCATATGTTAGTAAGTATTCCACCACGAATGAGTGTAGCTAGTTTTATGGGATATTTAAAAGGTAAAAGTGCATTAATGATGTTTGATAAACACGCCAATTTAAAATATAAATTTGGGAACAGACATTTTTGGGCAGAAGGTTATTATGTAAGTACGGTAGGACTTAATGAAGCCACAATTAAGAAATATATTCAGGAACAAGAGAAGCATGATATCGCTTTGGATAAATTAAGCGTGAAAGAATATGAAAATCCCTTTAGGGATAACGGTAAGTAATGCGAATGCCTCTTTGAGAGGCTTGTGACGAGTCAAAAGCAATAAGGCTTGAACAAAGTGAAAGCCAGCGTCTTTAGGCGCTGGCTGGTATTATGGGCTTATAGCCCTTG